>USEX01000018.1 GCA_900553755.1 uncultured Clostridium sp. | reverse complement strand
AACATCTCCTGATAAAGCTATTCCATCATTTGAAGTTACATACATACCTGAAAGTGTACTTGCTTCCACTGGAACCCATACCCATTCATTTCCTTTACTATCTTTTATTACTAGTCCATTATCTACTGAGCCTTGTGCAGGGCTACTACTTCCATCTCCCCACGTGGCCTTTCCTGCATTTATTGGAGTATATCCTCTTGGTATTATTGGATTGTTTGTATTTGGCGTTCCGCCGTTTATTGTTCCATTTCCTGTTGCTTCTGTATTTAAATCTACTTTCATCGTTTGCCATGCATTTACTTTAAATATTACTCTATCAGAAAATGTTGGCTTTGTTATAGTTTCTCCTGCCTTTCCATTAGCAGAATAATTTGAAATACTAAATGGAACTTCTTCATCTGGGTTTGGTATATTTGATGGTATCTCATATTTCGCTGTTCCTATTCTTTTATCACTATTCCATGTAACTGTTGTAGCTGTTCCATTTATTGTAACAGTTGGATTTATTTCATAATTAGTGAAAAACTTTAATGTTACTGTATCACCAGAAGTCGCCCAATATTTATTTATATTATTGTTACTTTCAAAAATAACAGTTGAAATGATAGGCAAATTAATTTGATTATAGTAATCAGAAGTATCATTATTATCTAATATAGTATAATAAGTTTTTCCTTGATATTCTACTCCTTCTTTACAATAAACTGTTAAACTTTGTTTATCTACTAAATATGTTTTTCTTTTTCTTTGTAGGGTTACACTTTCTAATAAAGTAGCATCTATCTCATAATATTCCCCACTATCATTTGGATTTTTGTTATCCTCTGGTGGTGTAAAATCTATTCTTAATGTTTCGTCTTCTAATGGTAATTTTTCATTCTCTAAATAATATGTTTGAACCGCTTCTGTTAATGCAATTATATCGCTCTTCACAGCATTAAAATCCCTTAGCTCTAAAATCGAACTAATTCCTAATGTTGTTGTAATCCCAGCTAAAACAAGCAAGACCGCAATCGTTATTGTTAGCTCTATTAAAGTAATTCCCTTCTCACTTTTTATTCTTCTCATTAGTAATTCCTCCAATATAAATATCACTATTTATATATTACTATTTATTATTATTTTTTGCAATATGCAATATTTAATATTTTCTTCTTTTTTTCATAAATCATATTTTCTCTAATTGTAATAATCCATAGATAAATAATTATAATCACAATCGCAATGTTTTTATAAATCAAAACCACAATACTGGCAATACCAGTTATTATAATTAATGTTATATTAGAAATCAAATTAATAGCTCTATAAGATTTCCTTAAACCTCCAAATATAGATATTAACTCTTTTAAAATTCTTCCACCATCCAATGGATAAATTGGCAATAAATTAAAGATAAAAATTAGCATATTTGAATATATTACCATATCCACTTTAATCCCAATAATGCTCACATCATTAGTAAAAAAGAAATATAAATATGCTAATGAAGCTATTAAAAAATTAATAATTGGGCCAGCACTTGCTACACCAATTCTTTTTATAGAATACATATTTGATCTTTTTATTTTTTTATTAATACTACTGTAATTGTCCTCAAAACTTATTGAAAAACCATAAGGAGCAATTTCAAGCACCTTAGGTTTCATTTTTAATGCTATCCCAGCAAATAGGTGAGCCAGCTCATGTATAAACGCAAAAAGCATTAAAAATGCATATATCTCTATTTGCCTGGTCAAAAGAAAAATTAATAAAAACAGGAATATTCTCAAGTTTACCTTTATTTTCATACCATTCCTTTCTACAACTCTCCTAAAATTGTTTGTGGGTCTAATACCCTATCCTCTCTTTTTATCTCAAAATGTAAATGTGGTCCAGTGGCTCTTCCTGTTGATCCAACTTCTGCAATCTTTTGTCCTTGCTTTACTTCAGTTCCTTCTGATACTAAAAGTTTGCTACAATGAGCATATAAAGTATAAACTTCTTCATTTTTTATTTGTATATGCTTTCCATATCCGCCTTCCTCTGAAGTTAATGTTACAATCCCATCCATGGCTGCTACTATGGCATCTCCAGTATTACCTCCTATATCTATTCCATAGTGATTCGCTGTTACTATCTCTGTTGCTTCCCTTGTACCAAATGGTGAAGTTATCCTGCCCGCTAGTGGCCATATTATATTATAATTATCCTTAATATATTCAATATCCAATTCTGTTTGTGATTTTTGCACTTCTGGTATAGGTTCTTCTACTTCTCCCCCTATCGCTTCTATATTTTCTATATTTTCTACAATTTCACTATTAGATGTATCTTCTATGGTATTTTCAATATTATTCTCTTGACTATCTTTCTGCTCTAATACTCCACCTAAAAAACTAAAATTATTTTTTAAATATGTAATTGCATCTTCGTATAGTTTATTAAACTCTAAATCATAAGATAAAAATCCTTGTATTTTATTAGATACTCCAGCTGAAAAAACATAATTAGAATTTTGAATCATATATATTCCCAAGTATATAGCCAGAGATACTATTAGTTGAGCTACTACTTTTTTAGTTATTCTTGCTTTTATTCCATTACCCGTTCTATCTTGTTTAGTGTAATAATACATTCTATCATTTCTATCTTGCCTTCTTTTGTTATATAATTCTTCCGCTCTTCTTATTCTTTCTTCTTGGCTTATTGTTCTTTCCATTACTTCCTCCTATGCAAAATAAAATATAGATTACCATTTCTCTAGTAATCTATATTCAACCTATACATATTTTATTCATTTCACAATACAAATTATTGTACTCATAATAGTTAACAATATCAATGCTATATTCATATATTTTATTTTATAATATCTTGCTTCTATATTTTTTCTCTTTTTTCTTCTTTCTCTATCAGAAACTTTTTCTAAATAATTGGCTATTACACTTTCCGCTTCTTTAACAACATATTCTCTGCTCTCTTGCTTTATTTTCTCCATCTTTTTAAAATCATCATTGCTCATATAACCTTGAACTTCATTCTTGTTTTTATTATTTATATCCACGTCGTCTAATATCTGCTTTTTATTCTTTACAACAACAATAGCCTCTTCTATTATATTTGATGGCAAGTTTTTCAATATAACAATATTTTTCATATTATTCATTTTCATACGCTCCTCCTAAACATTCTTCTTATGTTTATTATTTCCATAATTAGGGAATTTATACCTCTATAGCTCTTACTATATAATTTGCCATCTGATTTATTTGGTTAAAATTTATTTTTCCCAATTGATTCATGTTTTTCTTTATAGATTTATAATTCTTTCCAACAATTCCTTTTATGTTTATATCTGCCACAATTTGCTTTCCCTTCAAAATTCCTTCACCTATATTTATACCTCCAGAATTTATTACAATATCTCCCACATTTTCTCCAAGTGCAGAATCAACTAATATCCTAGTACACTTTTCATTTTTAGGCTCAAGTAAATTTAATATAGAATGTATGCTATTATAATCTATGGGATTATAAATATCTCCATATACTTCTATATCTTCATACAGCCTATCCTTAAACTTGATCTTTAAATAAGTGCCAACTATTGGTCCAAGGCAATCTCCCATTATTTTATTTGTTCCTATGCAAATAAATACAATCTTGTTTGCAATTACGTTCAAAGTAGTATTCCTCCAAATTATTTATTGTTTATAATTATATCCACATTCTTATTTTTCGTATAATCATCATTTATCTTTTGCGAGAATCCAGCTAGATCCTTTGATATAATTATTGTATGATACTTGTTTGCAATCAATTCATCTATTTTAGAATCTACTTTTTCATTGTCTTTAATAGTAAAAACATCAAACCCTAATAATTCTGGCACTTTGAAATTCTTAGAATCTTTATCCGATTTTATCCAAGATATTTTCATATACAATCACCAGTTTTAGTTTTTGATGTTTTTTAAAAATTATACTCTAAATATTATAAAAATATGTAGCTTCTAAATCCGCTTCGTTTAATAATAGGGCTATTGGGTATTTTCTATAAGCTTCTCCCAATGTTGCATATACTTCTTTTGGTTCAGAAAATCCCATATGCCAACGTATAGCATACTTTTCCTCATTTGTTAACTTTATATATTCTGTTAACATCATTACAGATTTTTCACCATGTCCAAATGGTATTGTGTCTTCAATTGTATAATATGGAACTCTTTCCCATTCTCCTCTAGCATTTTTAGCATTTCTATAATCAACTTTATAAAAATTAGTTTTACATATATCATGTAATAATGCTGATATTATTATTGTATCTTCTGGAACATTTAACCCTGAATTTTTAACTTTTTCTTTAAATATTTCATATACTTTCATGCTATGCTCCAATAGTCCTCCTTCATAAGAGCCATGGAATCTTGTGCTTGCAGGTGCTGTAAAAAAGTCTGATTTATTTAAGAAATTAATTAAATTTTCCATTCCTTCTCTTTTTACTGACTGTAATAATTTTAAAAATTCTTCTTTCATTTTATTCTCCTTCTATTATATAAATTCTTCCCAAACTAAGTTTGCAAAGTCTATTCCTTTATTTGTTAATTGTATATTTTCATCTATAACAATTATTAATCCTTCGTGATTTAGCTTTTCTAATTCCTTACAAAATTTCACTACTGGGTTTATTTTAAATTTTCTCTCAAAATCTAAAATATTTACACCTTGTATTTTTCTAAGTCCTAACATCATATATTCTTTCATTTTACTTTCTAAAGTAAGTTTCTCTTCTAAAATCAAGTTTTTATTTTGGGTTCCATCTTCTATATTTTTCATATACTGTTCTATATTATTTGTATTAGAATATCTAGCATCATTTAAAAATGAGCTTGCAGCCGCTCCGATTCCTATATATTCCTTTTGATTCCAGCAGTTCATATTGTGCTTAGATTCAAAACCATATTTAGCAAAATTAGATATTTCGTATTGGTAGTATTTATGCTTTTCTAACTTTTTCTTTACATACCAATACATCTCTCTTTCTTCTTCATCTGGTGGTAGTTCCATTTTTTTATTTTCTACCATCTTGTATAATACGGTTCCTTCTTCCAATATCAAAGAATATACTGATATATGCTCTGGTTTCAATTCGATTATTTCTTTTACGCTTTCTTTTACATCTTCCAAAGTTTGTCCAGGAAGTGCAATCATTAAGTCTACATTTATATTATCAAATCCCACTTCTGTTGCCATATTATATGTCTCTAAAAATTGGCTATATGTATGTATTCTTCCAATTCTTTTTAATATATCATCTTGTGTAGCCTGCAAGCCTATACTTAGCCTATTAATACCTATTTCTCTATATTTTTCTAACTTTTCTTTTGTTACGGTTCCAGGATTCACTTCTATTGTTATTTCTACTTGTTCTTTAATATTAAAATTTGTTTTTATACATTTTACTATTTGATAAATTAAATTTGAATCAATTATGGATGGGGTTCCTCCTCCAATATATATTGTATCTATTGTGTATTTCGGCTCCAAATTATACTTTGACATTGTTTTGTTTTCTGTTGCATATTGCAATATTTCTTGTTTTACACATTCCACATATCTTGCTTGTGAGTTTATTTTATCCGGATATGATGAAAAATCACAATAATAACATTTTTTCTTGCAAAATGGTATATGTACATATATTCCTATTTCTTTTTCTTCCATTTACAAATATTCCTTCAATCTTTTAAATCTATGGCTTACAGTTGATTTTCCTATTGATTTTTTTAGCATATTTCCAAGCTCGTCCAAAGTGGCATTAGGATTTTCTAATCGTAAGTTTGCAATTTCTTTTAGGTCATCTGGTAGTGAATTAAACTTGCCTTGTTTTTTTAATTGTTTTATTGTATTTATTTGAAGTACTGATGTATTAATAGTTTTGTTCAAATTTGCTGTTTCACAATTAACAATTCTATTTACATTATTCTTCATATCTCTTACAACTCTTATTTCTTCAAACTTTAACACAGCAGCATTAGCACCAATAAGTGCTAAAAATTTTGATATTTCTTCTCCTTCTTTTATATATAATAATGTATTTTTTTCTTTATTCAATATCTTTATTTTAATTCCATTTATTTCTATCATTTCCTTGCACAAATTAGCAGTATCATAATTTTCAAATACTATTTCTAAATGATATTTGTTCTTTGGCTCATTTATAGAACCTCCCCCCATAAATGCTCCTCTAATATATGCTTTTTTCAAGTTATTTTGCTCTGTATTTATTTCTATATATTCTTTTGATATTGAAATAGAATTATTAAATGTTATTATATAATTTTTTCCTTGAATTTCTATTTTATAATTATTTATATTTACATTGTTTAAAAGCTTAGAAAATCTGTTTATATTATACTGATTGCTAGTTGAAAACCTAGAACATATTTTAGATTTATTCACATTTGCAGTAGATAAATAACCAAGAAATTCGGCTAATACTTCTTGTTTATTTTTAAAATTATTTATTTTGCTTAATTCAGTTTTTACTTCTGACGAAAAAGACATTTTCTACTCCTTTTGTGCTATTACACATCTATTATTTCCAGATAAATCTTTTAATACCTCTATATTTTTATATTTCCCTTTTAGTATTTGTACTACTTTTTCTGTTTGATCATAGCCTATCTCTAAACATAAAAAGCCATTATCTGATAAAAAGTTACTACTTTCTTTTGCTATCTTCCTATAAAATTCTAAGCCATCTTTTCCACCATCCAATGCTAGATGTGGCTCATTCTTTACTTGTTTAGACAGCCTTTGAATCTCATCTGTTTTTATATATGGAGGATTTGAAACTATAATATCAAACTTGTATTCTTTAAAGTTTTCAAATAAATCCGACTTTTTAAAACTTATGTTTGCATTATTGTTTATTGCATTTTTTTGTGCTATTTTTAGTGCTGCCTCGCTTATATCACTCGCATATATATTGCATCTTTCTAAATTTTTATATAAAGATATTGCTATAGCTCCGCTTCCAGTGCACAAATCTAATATACTAACTTCATTCTGATAATTATTTCTAGCAATACTTAAGACTTTTTCTGCCAATATCTCAGTATCCGGTTGTGGTATTAATACATCTTCATTTACAAAAAAATCCAATCCCATAAATTCTTGATGGTTTGTAATGTATTGAAGAGGTTTGCCATTTATAATATCTTTTAGTAATCTATTATATTCTTTACATATATTCTCATCTATCTCTGCATCTTGATTCATAACTAAATATGTTTTTGGCTTGTCCAATACATATGCTAATAATATTTTAGCAATTATAGAATAATCCTCTATTTGATTATCTTTTAGTAGTTCAAATCCATTTTTTAATATATCTTTTATTTTCATCTTCCATTTCCTTTTTGCAAAAATATCCCCGCCTTAGCCGTAATTACGAAAGAAATTTTAAGAACCTGCCGAAACAGGTGGGTGTCTTGTTAAATGCTTATGGGATTCTTATAGTTTTTACGAAGTATAAGAATACACGCCACATCTAAAGGCAGACTCCCTTTTAAAATTTGTTGGTTCTAAAATTCTAATGTATACGTACCACGCAGGGATATTTTTTCTATGCTTATAGTATCATATAAGCAATTTTATTTCAAGCTTTTAAATATAAAAAATTTAATTTTTATATTACTAAATCTCTCTTTAGTTTTTTATTTTCTACAATACCTAATCCAGAGAACTTGTTATCTAAATAAATTCTATATATTCCATCCATATTATCAGTATCTATTTTTACACCATTCAAATACTTCTCATATTCTCTCTGTTTAATTGTTATTTCAGGAATCTCTTTAAATATTTCTTCTATTCCTATTATATTTGAATAATCCTTATTTTCTATATTTGCTTTAAATTCTTCTATTGTTACTGAATCTTTAATATTAAATTCACCAACTTGAATTCTATTTAATTCCTTCATATATCCTAATGTTTCAAGCTTTACTGCTATATCTTCACATAGGCTTCTTATATATGTACCTTTTGAGCATTTTACATTAATAGTTAATTCGTCATTTTTAGAGTCTATTTTTAATAATTTCAAATCATATATTTCAATATTTCTGGCTTTTATTTCTACTTCTTTACCTTGCCTTGCATATTCGTATAATTTTTTGCCATTTACTTTTATTGCAGAATATATAGGAGGAATCTGTTGTTGCTTTCCTATAAAGCTTTTCAAAACTTCTTCTATACTTTCTTTTTTTAGTTTTTCTTTATTTACTTCTTTTTCTTCTATAATTTTGCCTTCCACATCTGCTGTAGTTGTCTTTGCCCCTAATTTTATTACTGCTTCATATTCCTTATCGTGATTAATTAAATACTTAGATATCTTTGTTGCATTTCCTAATAATAGAGGCAACACACCAGTTGCATTTGGATCCAATGTACCAGTGTGTCCTACTTTTGTATTTAATATTTTCTTTACTTTTTTTACTATATCATTAGATGTAAGACCTTTTGATTTATTTATTACTAATATTCCATCCATAATATCTTCCTTATTTTAGCATTGCTCTCGCTTGATTTAATATTTGAGTTTTTACTTGTTCTATAGTACCTGGAATAGTGCATCCAGCAGCTCTTATATGTCCGCCACCACCAAATATTCTGCACAATTCTGAAACATTAACATAGTCTTTTGAACGTAGAGATGCTTTTATTCCTTTTTCTGTTTCTCTTAAAAATATAGAAATTTCTACTCCTTCTATATCTCTTCCTTGCTCTACTATTCCATCGTAATCTCCATTCTCTGCGCCAACACTATTCTCATCATTTTTCGTTATATATGTAAATGCTATTTTTTCATTGTCTAATAGTTCTAATCTGTCTAAAGCTATTCTATGTAAGAAAAATTTAGATTTTGAAGTGCTTGCAAATACTTTTTGATATACTTTAGATACTTTTACACCTTTTTGGCAAAGTCCTGCTACTAATTCAAAAGTTTCAGCAGTTACTCCATCATATCTAAATCCTCCAGTATCTGTAATTATTCCTGCTAATATATCAGTTCCAATTTCTTTTGAAACTTCAATATTTAAATAATTAAACAATACTAGTAATAATTGAGCACAAGCTGGAGAATCCTGATCCACATAATTGTAATCTCCAAACATTGTATTGCTGCTATGGTGATCAATTACTATTTTTGTTTTTGCATCTTCAAAATATTTAGAATATCCATTTAGCATTTTTATACTTGCCGTATCCAATGCTATAGCTAAATCATAGTTTTTAATATCACTTTCTTTTTTGATATTTTCTATTCCTGGTAAATTTTCAAAAGCTCTTGGAAACTCCGGAATTATTATATCTGGAGTTTTCCCAAGTTTCTTTAATCCAAGGTACATTGCAATGCTACTTCCAACTGCGTCTCCATCTGGATTTTCGTGTGTTAATATAACTATGCTTTCTGCTTTTTTTATTTCTTCTAATATGTTATCTAATGTCATCTTCTCCAACCTTTCTATTGTTTTCTATAGATTTTTTAAATTCTTCGTCTTGTTTGTTTATTTCTTTAATTATATTATCTATTTTCTCACCATATTCCATGGAATCATCTAATTCAAATATTAGTTCTGGTGTAATTCTTAAGTTTACAGTTCTTGCAACTTGAGATTTTATAAATTTTGCTGAATCTTTTAATCCTTCCATGGTTTTTGCTTTACTTTTAGAATTCAATAAACTCACATATACTTTTGCATATTTTAAATCTGGAGTGATTTTTACTCTAGTAACACTTATTAAACCTGTAACATTTGGATTTTTTAATTCAAATGTTAATATATGGCTTATTTCTTTTTTGAGCTCTTCATTTATTCTGCCAAGTCTGGCTTCATTTTTATTGTTCATTTTTTCTCCTTCTTGTACGTGGTTTTTCTTCCATAACGTATACCTCTATGATGTCTCCTTCTTTTAAGTCATTATAACCTTCTATTTGTAAACCACATTCAAATCCTTTAGATACTTCTTTAACATCATCTTTAAATCTCTTTAATGAGATTAATTTTCCTTCATGAATTACAATATCTTCTCTTATTACTCTTACGCCAGCATTTCTTTCTATCTTACCTTCTTTTACATATCCACCAGCGATTGTTCCAACATTAGATATCTTGAATGTTTGCCTTACTTCTACATTTCCAATTACTTTCTCTTCATATATAGGATCTAGTAATCCATTCATTGCTGCTTCTACATCTTCTAGTGCTTGATAAATTACTGAATATAATTTTATTTCTACACCTTGCTTTTCTGCTGTTGATTTAGCATTAGCATTTGGTCTTACATTGAATCCTATAATTATAGCTTTTGCTGCCTTTGCAAGGTTTACATCTGATTCATTTATTGCACCAGCATTTGAGTGGATAACTCTTACTGCAACTTCATTGTCTGATAATTTTTCTAATGCTTGTTTTAATGCTTCTGCAGTTCCTTGAACATCTGCTTTAACAATAATATTTAATTGTTTTAAGTCTTCGTTTTCCATTTTTTCAAATAGATTATCTAATGTAACCTTGTTGTATAGGTTCATTGCATCTTCTCTTTCTTTTCTTTCTCTCTTTTCTATTAGATGCTTAGCCATTTTCTCGTCTTTTACTTCATAGAAGATGTCTCCCGCTTCTGGAACCTTTGTTAATCCCATTATTTCAACTGGAGTAGATGGTCCTGCTGATTTTACCATTTTGCCTTTATCATCTTTCATTGCTCTTATTCTGCCAATTGTTGTTCCAAGTACTATTGTATCACCAACATCCAAGCTTCCTCTTTGTACTAATACAGATGCGATAGGTCCTTTTGCTTTATCTAATCTTGCTTCTATAACAACACCTTTTGCTTGTTTCTTAGGATTTACTTTTAAATCTCTAACATCACTTACTAGTAATACCATTTCCAATAACTGGTCTATATTAATATGTTGTTTTGCAGAAATTTCAACAAATATTGTATCTCCGCCCCATTCTTCTGGAACTAAATCATATTTCATCAATTCTTGTTTTACTTTTTCTGGGTTTGCTCCTGGTACATCTATTTTGTTTATTGCTACTACAATTGGAATTTCCGCTGCTTTTGCATGGTTAATTGCTTCTATTGTTTGTGGCATAACACCATCATCTGCTGCTACCACTAATATTGCAACATCAGTAATTTGTGCTCCTCTAGCACGCATGCTTGTAAAGGCTTCGTGTCCCGGTGTATCTAAGAATGTAATTTCTCTTCCATTTATTGATACCCTATAAGCACCAATATGTTGTGTAATTCCTCCAGCTTCTCCTTCTATTACATTAGTTTTTCTAATTGCATCTAGTAAAGAAGTTTTTCCATGATCTACGTGCCCCATTACAACAACAACTGGTGGCCTTTGAACTAAGTCTTCTGGTCTGTCCTCTGATTCATCAAATAATATATCTTCTTCATTAACAGTTGCCTTTTTATTGGCTGTTACACCAAATTCTTGTGCTATTAAGAAAGCAGTATCAAAATCCAATTCTTGATTGATTGTTGCCATTATTCCTAATTCTAGTAATTTCTTAATTACTTCTCCACTAGTTTTCTTTAATTCAGCAGCTAAATCTTTTACGCTTATGCTTTCTGGAATTGTTATTTCTGTTAGCTTAAATATTTTTTGTTTTACTCTATCTGTAGTTTTTAGATTCTTACGTTTTCCACGTTTTCCTCTCTCTGTAGATAGATCATAATAATCTAACATTCCACCTTCTTGGTCTTCAAACATACTAGATAATTTATCAACTTGTTTTAAATTTTTTAATTTTCCCTCATCGTATTCGTCATTTTCATTAAATCTTCTACTCTTAGGTGCTTTCTTGTTTTTGTTGTCATCATATCTATTGCTTTTTTCCTTATCTATAGCTCTGCTTGAATAATCCCTTTGGTTTTCTTTTTCTACAATCTCTGTTTCCATTATGTCTTTAATATTTTTGTCTATTCTTCTATTGTCTAATGGCCTTTGACCTTTATTAAATCCATTTGTTGGTCTATTTCCAAAGTTATTTTGATTTTTATTTCTATTAAAATTATTGTTTCTATTATAGCCGTTATTGTTGTAACCATTATTATTTCCATTGCTATTTTGGTTGTTGTTTCTGTTAAAGTTGTTATTATTTCTATTATATCCTCTATTATTATAATTATTATTTGAATTTTCTCTATGGTTATAATTAGGATTATAATTTCTATTATTGTTGTTATTATCGTGGAATCTTGGTTTATTTACTTCTGGTTCTACTGCTGGTTTTGTATCAGAAGCGGTTTTATTTGCTGTAACCACTGTTTCTTCTTTCTTCTCTTCTACTTTTGGCATTATTTTTTCGCTATCCTCTTTTATTGTTGTCTCTTTCTTTTCTTCTTTTTTTATCTCTTTCTTTTCTTCCTTTTTCTCCTCTTTTTTGCCCAATCCAAATAATTCATTTACTGTAAGAGGCTTTACTGTTTTATTTCTATACACTATGTTGTAATCCTTATTTCTTCTTTCTACAAATCCAACATCTTTTCTTCTATTATCTTTCTTTTCTTCTTTTTTATCTTCTTCATCATCAGATAATATTACTTCTCTACGTATTATAACTGGAGAGCTCTTTTCCTTCTTTTCTTTTTTATTGTTTTCCCCTTCAGTTGTTTTACCCGTATTCTTTTCTGCTTTATTTGAGTATTGCTTCCTTATTTGGTTAGCTTGTTCTTCATCAATATTGCTTAGATGACTTGTAATTTTTAGTCCTAACTTTTGTGCCTTTTCTATTATTTCTTTACTTGCTACGCCAATCTCTTTTGCTAGTTCATGTATTTTCATCTTACCCAATAAAATCACCCCCTAAAATATTTTTTCTTATCTCTGTAAAACTCACTTTTTTATTTTCTATCAACAATTACACCTCTTAAGCTCTCATAAATTTTATTATCTATCTTCACTTCAAAACATTTTTCTAATCTTTTACTCTTAATTGCCTTTTCTAAGCATTCTACACTATTACAGATATATGCACCTCTTCCATTTGCCTTTCCTGATACATCTATAAAAATGTTTTCATTTTTGTCTTTTACTATCCTAATAAGCTCATCTTTATTTTTTGAAGTATTGCATCCCATACAAGTTCTTTGTGGTATTCTTTTCATCTTGTACACCTCTTTATTCTTCAGTTTTCTCATTTTCTTCAGAATCAGAATTTGTATCTTCTTCGTTTTCTGTATTTTGTTGTTGTATTAATTCTCTAAATTGAGATTCGCTTTTTATATCAATTTTCCATCCTGTTAATTTTGCTGCAAGTTTAGCATTTTGACCAGCTTTTCCTATTGCTAATGATAATTGGTCATCTGGAACTATTACTTGTGCAAATTTTTCTTCATCTTTTATATCTACCGCTAAAACTTTGGCTGGTAATAATGCTTCTGCAATATATATTGATGGATCTTCATTCCATTCTATTACATCTATTTTCTCTCCGCATAACTCATTTATTATATTTTGTATACGAATTCCTTTTTGTCCTACACAAGAACCAACTGGATCTATATTTTCATTTGCTGAATATACTGCAACTTTGCATCTCTTTCCCGGATCTCTTGAAACACTTTTTATTTCTATTAGTCCTTCATATATTTCAGGAATTTCTAATTCAAATAGTTTTTTAACAAATTCATTATTTGCTCTTGAGATGGTTATTTGTAATGCTCCTTTTGCTCCTCTTTCTACACTTGCTATACATGCACGGATTTTTTTATTTACGTAATATGATTCTGTAGGTATTTGTTCTTTTATTGGCATTATGGCTTCTGTTTTTCCTAAATCTACTACAACAATGTTTTTATCTGCCTTTTGCACTATTCCAGAAACTATCTCTCCTACTTTTTCACTAAATTCATTAAAAATAACATCTCTTGAAGCTTCTCTAATTCTTTGGATTATAACTTGTTTTGCTGTTTGTGCTGCTATTCTTCCAAAATTCTTTGGTACAAGCTCTGTAGAAACTATATCGCCTACTATATATTTTGGATCTATTTTCTTAGCTTCTTCTAAGCTTATCTGTGTTTTCTCATCTTCAACTTCTTCTACAACAGTGTATTCTGCATAAACATGTATTTCTCCAGTTTCTTTATTCATTGTTATTTTTACATTTTCCGCATTTACATCAAAATTTTTCTTATATGCAGTTACTAAAGCTGACTCTATTGATTCCAATAAAAATTCCTTTTTTATTCCTTTCTCTTTTTCTAATTCATCCATAGCCATTATTAATTCTGTGCTATCAATGTTTTGGCTTACCTTTTTTACATTCTTCTTCATTTTTTAAATCAATCCTTTCTTTTACCATTTATATACTCTTTTCATTAATGCAATATTTTTTCTTTCTATTGTAACTTGTTTATTGTTATCTTCTAGTGTTACATTATTATCGTCATATTTAATAAGATTGCCTGTAATTTCTTTGCTATTTGTTTCTGGCAAAGCTACATAAGTTTTCACATAAACTTCTTTATTCAAATTATCTTGTAAATGTTTATTTTTTCTAATTACTCTCTCTACTCCAGGTGATGATATCTCTAAGAAATATTGCTCTTTTATATAATTTGCTTCATCTAGCATATCTGTAATAGCATTATTTACTTTCTCACAATCATCCAAGCTTATTCCTTTATCGTTATCAATAAAAATTCTTAGAAAATTATCTTTTCCTTCTTTCACATACATAACATCATATACTTCATATCCAATATTGTTAATTGTATCCGAAACAAGTGATTCTACTTTTTCTTCTATACTTGCCAATTTTAGCCTCCTTATAACGTTCGAGAAGAGTGGACCTTTTCCACTCTTCTGCCTTAATTACTATGCTGTTATTATTATACCCTTTATTTGGTAAAAATGCAATACTTTTTAATTTTTTTGCTAATTTTTATTTAAATTTCTATTCTTTCCTTCATTAGTCGTTGAACCAATTCTTTTAATTCTTTATTTTCTTCTTTTTCTAGTTTGCTATCAGTTTGCTCTATTTTTATTGCTAGTTCTTGTACTTGCTTTAATACTGGAATATCTTCAAATAAATTTGCAACCTTAAATTCTGGTAATCCATGTTGCTTTGTTCCAAAGAACTCACCAGAGCCACGTAATTCAAGGTCTTTCTCGGCTATCTTAAATCCATCATCTGTATCTGTCATAGTTTGCATTCTCTGTCTTATTATACTTGAATTTCCGTTATACTTTAATATACAATATGACTGATACTCTCCTCTTCCAACTCTTCCTCTTAATTGGTGTAATTGTGCTAGTCCAAATCTTTCTGCATTTTCTATTATCATTATGTTTGCATTTGGTACATCCACTCCAACTTCAATAACTGTTGTTGATATTAGAACATTAATTTCGTTATTTTTAAACTCTTGCATTATTCTTTCTTTATCTTTTGCTTTCATTTTGCCATGTAACATTTCCACTTTATAATCTTTAAAAATTTCTTCTTTATATTTTTTGCTTAAAGTTTCAACTGCTTTTATATCCATTTCTTCGTTTTCTTCTACAAATGGACATACTATGTATATTTGCCTGCCTTCATCTATATTTTTCTTTACAAATGCGTTTATTCTATCTGTCATATTTTCTTTAACAGCTACTGTTTCTACTTTCTTTCTGTTTGGAGGCAACTCATCTATAATCGATACATCCAAATCACCATATAATATTATGGCTAATGTTCTAGGAATTGGTGTAGCTGTCATTACTAACACATCTGGATTAAGCCCCTTACCTGCTATGATACTACGTTGTTTAACGCCAAATCTGTGTTGCTCATCCGTTATAACTAGTCCCAATTTATAAAATTCAACATTTTCCTCTAATAGAGCATGTGTACCTATTACAATATCTATTTCTCCGCTTTTTTAGTCTGCCAAGCATCTCATCTTTTTTCTTCTTTGAAAGGCCACTAACTAAAAGTTCACATTTTATTCCAAACTTTCCTAATATTTTATTAAAATTTTCCAAATGTTGTTGTGCAAGAATTGTTGTAGGTGCCATAATTGCTGCTTGGTATCCACTTTTAACGGCTTTATAAGCTGCTATCATTGCTACTATTGTTTTCCCAGAACCTACATCTCCTTGCAATAATCTGTTCATAGGCTTATCCGATTCCATATCAGAATCAATTTCTTCTAGTACTCTAAGCTGAGCTTTTGTTAAATTAAATGGAAGTGAGTTTATCACATCAGACATGTGAACATCTTTGCTATATTCTATTCCTCTTTTTTCACTACTATATTCATTTTTTAAGCTTAATAAAGCAAGCTGCATTGTTAGTAATTCTTCAAATACAAATCTGTTTCTTGCTATTTTTAAGCTTTCAAAATCTTCAGGGAAATGAATTTGCCTTGTTGCTAAATTTATGTCTTCCAACTTATATTGTTTTCTTATATATTCTGGTATTGTTTCTTCCAATTTGTTGTTTACTATGCTTATTGCATTTTCTACTATTTGCCTCAAAGAATTCTCATTCAATTTCTTCGTGGTTGGATATACTGGAATTATCCTGCCTGTATTTCTATTTTTTCCTTCTGGATCAGACACAGGCGAATTCATTTCTGCTCTACCATTTTTTCTTGTTATTCTTCCATAAAATTTATATCTTTCTCCAGATTTATAATTTTGTTTTATATAAGGCTGGTTAAACCATGTGATTAAACATTCTTCTGTTTCATCCCTTACTATAAGTTTAGATACAGTCATATTCCTTTTTAACCTAAAAGTAGAAACATTAGATACTGCCACAACATCAATTAATGCTTCCTCACCATTAGCAATTTCTTCTATATTTTTCACACATCTTCTATCTTCATATTTTCTTGGATAATATGTTATAATATCTTCCAATGTATATATTCCCAAATGATTTAATAATTCAGCCTTACTAGGACCCACTCCTTTTACATACTGAATATTTTGTTTCAAGTCTACCATAATAATCTCCCATATTTGCTTTTGATAATATCACAAACATGTGTTTTTGTCTAGTGATATTTTTTATTTTTTTAAAGTTCTTTTATTAAATAGAAATATTTCATATAGCACATTTCTGTATCCTTGCTATTAGCTGATTTTATAAATTCTTTAAGCAATATATATGATTTTTGTAAGTTTATATCATTGTCCGGTGAATTTATTAATCCTTGTAATCGTGTATCTGCATCTCCTAAATTCGATAATATTGTGTCCCATCTATTTGCATCCAATAATGCATAACTTGATACTATATCAGATTTTATATATAATAGTTCTTTATCTCTTTTATTTTCACTATAATTGTCTTTATATTTGGCTAGTAAACTATACAAGTTTGCTATACTAATCAAACTATTTTGCTTATCTTTGACATTCAGGTATTTTATAGCATTTTCTATATTATCATTAAATGTTAAAATATCAGCATTTGGCGTTTCTAAATTATTTAAATCAATTGTTATTATGCTCCATGCATTGCTAATTCTTTCTATTTCTTTTTGTATATAAGTCCAATCTATATTGTTTCTATCTATTTCTAGTACAGCTTCTGTATTTATTGTTGATATTATTATATTTGTATCTGCACTGCTTTTTCCATTATTGCCATTTTGTGATTCAGTATTTGGTTTTTCTCCTCCTGAAGATTCTTGATCTTCTTGGTTATTTTTCACTTCATCATTGTTTATCAAATGCTCTGTATTGTAATTATTCAAACTATTAATAGCGGACAAAAGATGCGTTTCTAGATACGCAATTTCAGCATCCACTTTTTCATATATTGTTTGGGGTTCTGCGCTGTTTTTAGATTTTATAAAAGAATATGCAATAACTCCTGTTCCAATTATAACTACTGCTATCACAATCATTACAATATATTTCATTATATTCTTACTCATTTTTTTAATTCCTTTACTAAAAGTTTTTCTTTTAGTTTGTCTTAAATTATTCCATTTTATTCTTGTATATAAAAAATATTATTATTTAAAATATTATAAAGAACAATCAATTTTGGAGGTATTATGTACTCTCGTGTGCGCTTGTACAGTAATAAAAATAAAGAAATTTTTAATTTTTTAAGTAAATTTTTATCGGAAAATCTTCCTAAACAAGATAATTATTATAATATGCTTGAATGGGAAAATATATATTCTAATCCCGTAGAAATTGCTAATATTCTAGGAGTTTTTATTGATAATAATGATAAATTTGATATTAATATGTGGATAAGCCTTGATAAGGATGTTTTTATTAACGTAACAGATGATAATGCAGACAAAATAATAAGGTATCTATATGAAAGATACCCATATTAAGTGCTATTCACTTTTTCTTTTTCTTGTCATTAACATATTAACTGCCTCTCTTGGCTCTAATCCATTGTATAAAACATCATATACTGCCTCCACAATTGGCATTTCGATATTGTATTTTTTTGATAGTTGATATGCAGCTTCTATATTATCTATACTCTCTATTGCCATACCTATTTCTTTTTGAGCTTGCTCTACAGAATATCCTTTTCCTATCAATCTGCCTGCTCTCCTATTTCTGCTATGTTCACTCATACAAGTTACAATTAAATCTCCGAGCCCAGATAAGCCATAAAAGGTCTCTTGATTTCCACCCATTGCAATTCCAAGTTTTCTAATCTCCACTAATCCTCTTGTTATTAGAGCTGCAAAAGAATTATCTCCTAGATTAAGCTCTATAGCTATACCTGCACAAAATGCAATAATATTTTTCAAAGCCCCTCCAACTTCAACTCCTATCACATCTGATGAACTGTAAACTCTCATATTTTCATTCATGAAAACATCTTGTACTAGGTTCTGAAGTTTTTCATCTTTTGATGCAAATACAACAGCTGTTGGAATTTGCATTGCTACTTCCTCTGCATGGCTTGGACCAGACAATATACCATATTTTTTATCCGGTAATTCCTCTTCTATTACCTGGCTTAATGTGGCTAAACTATCTTTTTCTATACCTTTTGCGCACATTATTATCGGTTGATTTTCTACATATTTTTCATATTTCTTTATTGTTGACCTTACAAATTTTGAAGGTGTTACATGTAAAATTATATCTGTTCCTTGTATTGCTTCTTCAATATTTGTATAAGCCACTATTTTGTCATCAATAATAGCTTCTGGTAAATTTTTGTACTTTCTATCTTTATTTATGCTTTCTGCTTCCTCTGGCAAAAAAGCCCACATTTTAATTGTGTTGTCTAATCTAGCTAGGTGAATAGCTAATGCTACTCCCCATGTGCCACTTCCTATTATACTTATATTCATTTGTATATTCCTTCTTATTTAGATTTTTTAAAACTTAGTTTGTTCTCTGTTCCTGTTAATAAGCGTTTTACATTTGCTCTGTGATTAAATACTACTATAGCAGCAAGTACAACTCCAAAAATTATATAATTGCCTGGAACAATATAATTCTCTTGAATAAATATTGTTAATATCGGGAACAAGATAGCTGCACTCACCGAACCTAAAGATACAAATCTTGTTAATGCCATTAAAGTAAGTGCAAATACTAAACAAATTAAACCTATTTGCCAATTTATTATTAAAAGAACTCCTAATGAAGTTGCGACTCCTTTTCCACCTTTGAATTTAAAAAATATTGGAAAAGTATGTCCTATAACTACTGCCACCCCCGCTAGTTGAACTAATAAACCAGCATCTGTTCCTTTTACTATTTTGCTTGCTAAAACTGCAATTAGTATTGCTACAATGCCCTTTAAACAATCACAAATTAATGTTAGTATTGCTGCTTTTTTCCCAACCGTACGCAATACATTTGTGCTTCCTGCATTTCCGCTTCCTTTTTCTCTTACATCAAATCCTGCCATTTTTTTGCTTATTATTACAGAAAAGCTTATACTTCCTAATAAATATGCAATTATTGTTACTATTATATAAGTTGCCATATTATCACTCCTTAGTTATTTAGTTTTACTTTCGTTTTTATTTATTTTTTCTCTCACTATCATTCTAACTGTTGTACCTGTTAAATCAAACTCTTTTCTTATTTGATTTACTAGATACCTTTCATAAGAAAAGTGGAATAACTTTTTATCATTAACAAATACCACAAATGTTGGTGGCTTTGTAGAAGCTTGTGTCATATAATATATGCGTAATCTTCTACCTTTGTCTGTTGGTGGTTGTACAACTGCAATTGCTTCATTTAGCACTTGATTTAATACAGATGTAGAAACTCTTTTAGCATTCTGGCTTGCCACATTATTTATTAAATCAAATAATTTATCTACTCTTTGACCTGTTTTTGCCGAGATAAATAATACTGGTGCATATGATAAATATGGTACTTTATTATATATTTCCTTTGTATATTTTTCTAAAGTTCCACTTTGCTTCTCATATATGTCCCATTTATTAACTACAATTATAATTCCTTTTCCTGCTTCATGTGCTTCACCTGCAATTTTAGTGTCTTGCTCTGTTACACCTTCATTAGCATCTATCATTAATAAACACACATCTGCTCTTTCTATTGCAAGTAAAGTTCTTAGTACACTGTATTTTTCTATTTTCTCTTCTATTTTGCTGTGTCTTCTAACACCTGCTGTATCTATAAATACATATTTACCATGTTCATTCTCAAATTCCGAATCAATCGCATCTCTAGTAGTACCAGCCACATCGCTTACTATAACTCTATTTTCTCCCAAAATTTTATTTACTAGAGAAGATTTTCCAACATTAGGTTTTCCTATTATGGCAACTTTGACTATAGAGTCTTCATCTAAATCTTTCTCTTTAGATGGAAGTAGCTCATATATTGTATCTAAAACATCACCTATTCCAATCGCATTTGCAGCAGATACCCTATGTGGTTCACCTAAGCCTAAATTATAAAATTCATATATTTCTGGTGCATCACTTCCAAAGTTATCAGCTTTATTGCATACTAATATAACTGGTTTCTTTGACTTTTTCAATATTAACGCTATTTCATTATCTGAAGCCATAATTCCTTGCTTTGCATCAGTCATAAAAACTATTACATCTGCCATATTTATAGCTATATCTACTTGTTGCTTCATTTGAGATAATATATCATTTGAAGAATCAAATTCTATACCACCTGTATCTATCACAGTGAAATCTTTTCCTCTCCAGTTTGCTTCTGCATATACTCTATCACGTGTAACACCTGGTGTATCTTCAACAATTGATATACGCTTGCCAACTATGTAATTAAAAAAAGTAGATTTTCCAACATTTGGTCTACCGACTATTGCTACCATTGGTTTTGACATTTTTCTTTCCTCTTTCTTATAAAACTTTCTATATTTTACTATATTTTTCCGAATATAACAAGTACTTTTGTCTTATTGCAATAAATAACATCACAAGTAACCCTAGTGCTGAAACGATTACAGTTATCTTCATTTCCATTGTTCCTGTATATTTCACATTAATGCAAATATTTTCACTTGCTTGATTTACTTCTATTTGTATAAATCCTTTTTCCGATTCAGAGTACTTTATTATTTCCTTAGTATTATCATTTAAATTTGTGTATGTTATTTGATATCCTAAGTAGTATATATATGGCAATTCTATTTTAGTACCTTCTGTAATATCACTTATTTTCATTTGCATATTTGTGCCATTTTTTGAGTACTCTTCAATTGTAGCATTTCCTGAAACTATTATTGGTTCTTGAGTTCTTGTAATTATATAATCTTTGTTCTTGAAAGCATTACTTGGCAAGTATTCGAAAGATGCTAATCCCGCATGAATTCTGCCCGTATCACTTGTCACCTCGGTTGCCGGCCACAATTCTGTTTCATCATGTGCTTTATATTCAATTTTGCTTTTATATGGTACTAATAATAAAATTGAAATGCTTAATAAAAATACCACATCATATACTTTAACTTTCTTTAAAACAGTTCCTATATTAACTGCTGCAACAAATGCGAAAAAGAATGATGTAAATTCAAATAGTCTAAATGTAAATTGAATCATTTTTAATATTGCTGGTAATTTTTCAAACGGAAAAAATCTTAATGACATTATTGTTAAAATTATTCCCATTATTAAAAATATTAAAGTTATTTTCCTATATTCTTTTGGAATTTTATCATACGCATACCCTATTAATAAAATTCCTATTAAATTAACAATTCCTATTTGATATATATGAGTTTGTATTTTAGGTGTGTATATAAGTTCAATTGGATATACTTTCAAATCTTTAAGGGTAGCCGGTCTTTCCATTCTTCCCGGCACAAATACTTCATACGTTGTTGCCATTTTGTGTTCCAGAAGCGGAATCCAAAAGAATGAGCTTATAATCACTATAAAAATCAAATTAATTATAATATTTCTTAAAACTTTTTTATTGCGCAATTTCTTTACATTCAATATTAAATATATAAAACATAATATTGCAGTGTACATTGTTATAATTGTATGAGTCAATATAAGTCCAATTGTTCCTAGTGCCATAGTGAAAGTTAGCTTTTCATCATTTAATAAAGTATACAAACCATTAAATATTATTGGTATAAATATAAATGAAGTAAGCTCTGCTAAGGCATTTCTAACATACATATCAGTTACTCTATATGGAGCAAGTATATATAATATTGCCGCAATTGTTGCAATATTATCGTTTTTTGTCACTTTCTTTGTAAATTTATACATTGCTAAGCCCGATAAATACACTACCACTGCCATAAATATTTTTATACAGCTTGTAAATGATATATTAAATATTTTAAATATTAGTGGTGCATATGCTGTTAATGGGCTGTAAAATATATTCCATGAATAGCCAAAGCCATTGCAAAAATTTGACATTATTACACTAAAGAACTGTCCCTCACAAATAGATTGATATGTTCCCATCAATCTACAGATATGCTGTATTCCGGTCATCTCTATACATGTTTAGGTTTTTGCTAAGTAATGGCACACAAATTGCTAATGTTGCAATAAATATTAATTCATATGGTAAATATACTTTTATCTTAGCTTTTGCATTCTTTCCCAATTTTTTTTCCTTTCCTAATACTTATTATTACGTATATTATAGTTGTAATTGTTGATAATCCAGATACCACGTAGGAAATCTTTTCTATTGCTGTTCCTTCATATTTAACATGTACTTTTCCATTTTCTATATCTTCTGGAATTTTTATAGCTACGAATCCATTATCTGATTCAAAAGTTTCTATTTTGTACTCTTTACCATCTTTGTTCTCTATTGTGGCTGTATATCCTAAATAATACAAATATGGCAATTCTAATATACTATTTTCTTGTACATTTTCTATTTCAAAATCTAATTTTAGATTTTCCTTGTTCATATTAGTAATTTCACATTTTCCTTCTAACACATACACCTCGTCCGTTCTAGTTAACAAATATGTTGTTTGTTCTTTACTTGCCTTACGAGGAAGATATTCTCTATTTATTGAAAAATGATTAATCTTCAAATTGCTTTCTATTTTTTCTTCATATGTTTTGTCTATATTCAAATTTTCTTGTGGGATTTTATATCTAATTATCATCGGTACATTTAATATTGTTATAGCCAAGACTGTTATTAATATTGCTGCATTTTTACTTTGTATGTCTTTAATTATCATATATGCATTTATTGCACATATGATAGACATGAAAAAGCCAAAAAAAGTTAGCATCCTCCATGGATATTGCAATGTGCATAAAAAGTCTGGCAATAGTATCCACATAAAAATATTTAAACACATGATTAAAGATATAATTGCAAAAAATAAGAATATTATATAATCCTTTTTATCTTCAATTTTCTTATATGCCCAATAAGAGAATAAGCTTAGTAATATTATCGGAAGACCTACCTTAAAGCTAACATAATCTTCCTGCTTGTCTACAAAAAGTTCCCAAATTTCTATTGTTTGTGCCTGTACATATTTTCCATTACACAACATTATATCAGAATCAAAAATAGTATATTCTGTTGCAAGTTTATGTTCAATCATTGGCACTGTGAAAAATGCAGTTACTCCTAATATTATTAATACATTGATAATTATCTTTTTTACAATCTCTTTGTTCTTTAACTTTTTGTAATTGAAAATTACATATAGTAAGCAAAATAGAGCAGTGTATTCTGTAGTAATAGTGTGTGATAACATCAAACCTATCGCACCAATCGCTATCCAATAATGCTTTTTGCCATCTTTTTGCATTAAATTGTATAATCCTAAAAACACTAACGGTATAAACATGTAGGCCGAAAATTCGCCAATTGCAAATCTATCATATATTGTTTCTAGCTTATATGGAAATAAAGTATAAATAACACCTGCTAACAATGCAATTTCTTTCTTACCTGTAATTTCTTCAACACATTTATACATAGAAATTGCCGAAATAATTATTGTACACAAAGTATAAATTTTTAAAGCATCGTAAAAATGCGTGGTTATGCATTTAAAAAGCACTGGTCCATATGTGACTAGTGGTGGATAAAACAAATTTATGGCATATCCCCAACCACTGCAATAGTTCGGTTCGATAAATGGTGGGAATTCGCCTATTTTTAATATATTATCTGCTCCTATAATTCTTAAAATATGTACATATCCATCATCACTTTCCTTAATTTGAAATTTTATTAATGATATGGCTGCTATTAAAGAAATTATAATTAAAATAAGATAATAATACTTTTTCTCTTCCTTAATTTTTGAAAACATTTTTGTCATAAGAATACTTTCCTTTGTTATAAAATTTTATCACATTATATTATTAAAATAAAAAAATAACAATACCTCAAAGTATTGTTATAAAAAAATTACATTATTTATAATTATTCAGCTGTATCTACAGATACTACTTTTTTTCCGTTATAGTAACCACAACTTGGGCATACTCTATGTTGCATCATCTTTTCATGGCATTGTGGACATTCTACTAAATTTTTGTTTTCTAATTTCCATGTGGATCTCTTTAAACCTGTTCTTGCTTTTGACCATCTTCTTTTTGGTTGTGCCATTTCTATTCCCTCCTTATAAGTTTGCTTATGTATATAATCTATATATATCGTTATTTTTAGTACTTTAAAATTATACATTCATTTTGCAGCTTTGTCAAGATAAATGTTTAAAATTACTGTATCTTATTGTAGGTTTGTCAAACATATGTCACACTTTATTGATAAATATAGTGTTTGATATG
>USEX01000017.1 GCA_900553755.1 uncultured Clostridium sp. | reverse complement strand
GTTGATTTAACATGTAATCTAGAAAAACCAACAACATACGAAGAAATATGCGCAGCAATGAAGAAAGCAGCTGAAGGAGAATTAAAAGGAATAGTTGAATATGTTGATGAAGATGTTGTTTCATCAGATTTCTTAAGTGATGAACATACTTCAATATTCGATGCAAAAGCAGGAATAATGTTAACAGATACATTTGTTAAATTAGTAGCATGGTATGATAATGAATGGGGCTATGCTCACAAATTAGTTGATTTAGCAGCATACATGGCAAAAGTTGACCATAAATAAAATATAAATTATTGGTTAGAAGTTGATACGTAGATGTTTCAACTTCTAACAGATAATATTTTAAAAGTTAGATATTAGAAATTTGATTTAAATTTCTAATATGTGTCTTTAAAAAATAGGAGGAAAATATGGATAAAAAAACTATAAGAGATATTGATTTAAAAGGAAAGAAAGTATTAGTAAGATGTGATTTTAACGTTCCATTAGATGAAAACTTAAAAATCACAGATAACAGAAGAATAGTAGGAGCTTTACCTACAATCAAATATTTATTAGAAAATGATTGTAAAGTAATACTATGCTCTCATTTAGGAAGACCAAAGGGAGAAGTAAAAAAAGAGTTTTCTTTACAACCTGTAGCAGATGAATTATCAAGATTATTGGGAAAAGAGGTAAAATTAGCAGATGATATTATTGGCAAAAGCGCAAAAGAATTAACTTCAAATATGAAAGAGGGCGACATTGTATTATTAGAAAATGTTAGATTTGATAGTAGAGAAGAAGCAAATGATGCTGAATTTGCTAAAGAATTAGCTTCACTAGCAGAAGTGTATGTGAATGATGCTTTTGGAACTGCACATAGAGCACATGCTTCAACAGCAGGTGTCGCAAACTATTTACCAGCAGTTGCAGGATTTTTAATGGAAAAGGAAATAAACTTTTTAGGCAAAACACTAGAAAGTCCAGAGAGACCTTTTATGGCTATATTAGGAGGAAAAAAGGTTTCAGATAAAATCGGGGTAATAGATAGTTTGTTAGAAAAAGTAGATACACTATTAATTGGTGGAGGAATGGCATATACATTCTTTAAAGCAATGGGGTATAATGTAGGAAATTCAATTTGCGAATTGGATAAATTAGATTTAGCAACAAGCTTAATGGAAAAAGCAAAGCAAAAGGGTGTAAAATTAATGCTTCCAGTAGATACAAAAGTAGGAAAAGAATTTAGTGCAGATACAGAAAGTAAAACAGTGGATTATACTGAAATACCAGATGGCTGGGAAGGCTTTGATATAGGAGCAAAAACAATAAAAATGTATGAGGAAGAGCTTTCTAAAGCTAAAACTGTAATTTGGAATGGGCCAGTTGGACTATTTGAATTTGATCAATTTGCAATTGGAACAAATAGTATAGCTAAATTTTTAGGGGACTTACAAGATGTAACTACAATAATAGGTGGAGGAGATTCTGCTGCAGCTATTGAAAAATTAGGAATAGGTGATAAATTTACACACATTTCAACAGGTGGTGGAGCATCATTAGAATTCTTAGAAGGCAAGAAATTACCAGGAGTTGAATGCTTACAAGAGAAATAGAAGGAGATTTAAATATGAGAAAAAAAGTAATAGCGGGAAATTGGAAAATGAATATGCTTCCAAATGAAACAATTGATTTTATAGCACAATTAACACCACTAGTAAAAAATACTAAAAATGAAGTTATATTATGTGTGCCATATACAGATTTGTTTTATGCATTATTAACTGCACAAGATACTAATATAAAAATAGGCGCACAAAATATGCATTGGGAAGAAAAGGGAGCATTTACAGGAGAAATTTCAGGAATGATGTTAAAATCAATTGGAGTTGAATATGTAATAATAGGTCATTCAGAAAGAAGACAATATTTTGCAGAAACTGATGAAACTGTAAATAAAAAAGTTAAATCAGCTTTTGCAAATGGATTAACCCCAATAGTATGTGTTGGAGAAACATTAGAACAAAAAGAAGCTGGAAAAACGAAGGACATTATAACTAACCAAGTGGAAGCAGCATTAGAAGGATTAGAAAAAGAACAAGTAGAAAAAGTAATAATTGCTTATGAACCTATATGGGCAATTGGAACAGGAAAAACAGCTACTTCAGAAGATGCAAATAATAATATTAAAGATATAAGAAACAAAATATCAGAATTATTTGGTAATGATGTAGCTGAAGAGGTAGTAATTCAATATGGCGGTAGTGTAAAATCTACAAACGCAAAAGAATTATTTGAAATGTCTGATATAGATGGAGCTTTAATTGGTGGAGCAAGTTTAAAGGTAGACGAATTCTCTAAAATAGTAAATTATAATGAAAATAAAGAATAGATTTTAATAGCAATATATAAATGTCAAGGAAGGAAGATAAAAATGGATAAGAAGTTAATGATGCTAATGATATTAGATGGATATGGTATTAATGAGAATGAAAAAGGAAATGCAGTGAAATTAGCCAATACACCTAATATAGACAAACTAATGAAAACATGCCCAACAACAACAATATATACTAGTGGTCTAAAAGTAGGATTACCAGAAGGACAAATGGGAAATTCTGAGGTAGGACATACAAATATTGGAGCTGGAAGAATAGTTTACCAAGATTTAACTAAAATTACTAAATCTATAGAAGATGGAGACTTTTTCTCTAATGAAGTTTTAACTAAAGCAATAGAGAATTGTAAAAAATATAATTCTAATTTACATGTAATGGGATTACTTTCAGATGGTGGAGTACATAGTCATGAAAGACATTTATATGCAATTTTAGAATTGGCTAAGAGAAATGACTTTGATAATGTATATGTTCATTGCTTTATGGATGGAAGAGATACTGCACCAACATCTGGTGAAGGATATGTAGCAAAATTAGAAGAAAAAATGAAAGAAAAAGGTGTTGGAAAAATAGCAAGTTTATCTGGAAGATTTTATGCTATGGATAGAGATAAAAGATGGCAAAGAGTTCAAAAAGCTTATGATGCAATGGTGAATGGAAAAGGAGAAAAAGCAACATCTGCAATCCAAGCAGTAGAAGCATCTTACCAAAAAGAAGTATTTGATGAATTCATTGAGCCAACAGTTATTTATAATCAAGATGCACCAGTGGCAACAATAGGAAAACATGATTCTGTTATATGCTTCAACTTTAGGCCAGATAGAGCAAGAGAAATTACTAGAACTCTTGTAGATAAAGACTTTAACGAATTTGAAACTAAAAAGGATTTAGATTTATATTATGTTTGCATGACTCCATATGATGAAACTTTAGAAAATGTAGAAATTGCATTTAAGAAGGAAGCATTAAAAAATACTTTTGGAGAATATATAAGCAAACATGGATTAAAGCAATTAAGAATAGCAGAAACAGAAAAATATGCACATGTTACATTCTTCTTTAACGGAGGAGAAGAAAAACAATATGAGGGAGAAGATAGAATATTAGTTCCTTCACCTAAAGTTGAAACTTATGATATGAAACCAGAAATGAGTGCGTGTGAGGTTACAGATAAAGTAGTAGATGCAATCAACTCAAAAAAATATGATAGCATAATATTAAATTATGCAAATCCAGATATGGTAGGTCATACGGGAAATTTAGAAGCAGCAATAAAAGCAATTGAAACTATTGATAAATGTGTTCAAAGAGTTGTTGAAGCTGTAAACGCACAAAATGGAATGCTTTTGATTACAGCAGACCATGGAAATTCTGAGCAAATGATAGATTACAAAACAGGGGAACCATATACAGCACACACAACTAACCCAGTACCATTAATATTAGTTGGAAAAGATAATATTAAATTAAAAGAAGGAAAGCTTGCAGACTTAGCACCAACAATGTTGGAATTAATGGGAATGGAAATACCTAAAGAAATGACAGGAGAAAGCATTATTCAGAAATAAATATAAGGAAAAATATGGGGGATTTATGCAGAAAAAGACAACCTTAAAAAACTTATATTCTGAAATTAGAAATCATTTATGCTACATGATACCAGAAAAATGGAACAGCATATATTTATATGCATCAGTAATAGATCATAGAAATAAAACTACTAATGGGGAAATGTTTTTTTACTATTTCCCCAAAAGTATTATAAAGAAGAATCCGATAAATGTTTATGAGGTACCTAAAAAGTTTAACATAGATGAAGAAGAATATATGAAATTAGTTGATGAATTATATGAACTGATAAAAAAGCTCAGGGAAGAATCGAGAAAATTGGATGGCGCCGTATGGAGCAATATTACTATTAGTATGGAAAATGTAGAATTTTTAGTAGAGTACAATTATGATGAATTAAAAACTTCATTCTATACAAACGATGATAGAAGAATAATATGGCAATATAAACATTTAGAATATCCAATAGAAAAACTAAGCAAAAAAGAAAGGCAAATGCTTGAGAGTTACCTTGAAGAAGAAGAAAAAGGTGAGCATAAGGTAAAAACAGATTCGGAGACTTTTTACCAAAAACATGATTATAACAAAATAAAATATAATAGAGAAGAAGTGGAATATGTTCAAGAAAACGATGAAATAGAAGAACAACCAATAGATGATGAAGAAGAAATAAAACCAATAAAAAGTCAGCTATTGAAAATTACAAACTAATGTAAATAAAAAGCATTTAAAATGCGGAGGGAAAACTTAATATGGCAATAAGAAGGAAAAAAAGTGGTATAGGAAAAATATTAGTAACAGCATTAAGCATGATTGCAATAGTGATAATACTAAATTTGGCTCCTAATTATATTAGAAATGATATAACCGATAAAACGAATTTAGTTATAAATAATGGAAATGTAACTAAAAGACTAAAAAATGATGTTTTGGTAAAAGATGATGTGGTTTATATATCTCAGGATGATGTAGAAAACTTTTTTGATGGTGATATATATTATGATAGCAAGTATAACCAAATAGTTACAGCATCTGATACGAAAGTAGCCGCTTTGCCAATTGGAAAAAAGCAAATAGAAATAAACAGTTCTAAAGTTAATTTATATGCGGAAACAATAGAAGAAAATGGAGAATATTATATTCCATTTTCGGAAATTTCAAAAAGTGTATACAATGTGGAAACAAAATATGTGAAAGACACTGATACAGTAATAATTGTATCGTTAGATAGAAAACTTGTTTATGCAAATTCAAGTAAAGATAATAAGGTAAAATATCAGTCAACATTTTTTTCAAAAACTGTTGATAAAATAAAAAGAGGCGACAATGTTACAGTAGTAACAACAGAAGATACTAAAAATGGATGGACAAAAATAACAACGGAAGATGGAAAAATAGGTTATGTAAAAACTAATAGTTTAGTTAATGCACAATCAGTTAGAGAAGATTTGAAATTAGACAAGCAGATAGAAGGAAAAGTAAGTTTAGCATGGGATTATTTTTCGGAGTACGCTTCAGCTCCAACAAGGACAGGAAAAATAGAAGGAGTAAATGTTGTATCACCTGCATTTATAAGCTTGAAACAACAGGGCAAGGGCGAGATTAGCACTAATATAGGAAATGCAGGAGTACAGTATATAAACTGGGCACACAATAATGGATATAAAGTATGGGCTTTAGCTTCAAATAACTCATGGAAGGATACAACATCAGAGATAATAAATGATTATAGATTAAGAGAGGAATTTATTAATAATTTAATAGATGTTGTAATGAAATATGACCTTGATGGAATAAATTTGGACTTTGAAAATATATATGAGGCAGATAAAGACGCATATTCTAAATTAGTTCTAGAATTAGCACCGCGATTAAGAGAAATTGGTAAAGTACTTTCTGTAGATGTTACAGCTCCTGATGGTTCTGCAGATTGGTCACTATGTTATAATAGAAATCTGATAGCTAAAACAGCTGATTATATAGTTTTCATGGCTTATGACCAAAATGGTATATCATCAACTGAGCCAGGAACTACAGCTGGTTATGATTGGGTAGAATCGAATTTAAACAAATTCTTAAAACAAGAAGAAGTAGATGCAGAGAAAATAATATTGGGAATACCTTTTTATACAAGGATATGGAAAACAAATGAAGAAGGTAAAAGCACTAGTGAAGTAGTATTTATGAAAGATACTTATAAAAAAATTCCATCAGATGCTACAATAGAATGGAATGATACATTAAAACAAAATTATGTTGAATACAAGCAAAATGGTGCTACTTATAGGGTTTGGATAGAAGATATAAAATCAATAAGAGAAAAGTTATCCTTAATAAATAAATATAATTTATCTGGAGCATCATTCTGGGCTAAAGATAGAGAAACAAGCGAAACATGGGATAGTGTTTCAGAAATATTAAATATAAAATAAAAGAATAAAAAATGGATATCTGCATATTATTTATATATGCAAAAGGTTTATTTTGATGTATGTGATAATTTAAAAATGTTTCTTGCAATTACAAGAAAAACTAAAAAAAATAAAGTGTATAAATATGCTAGGAAAATAAAGTATTATTTATACACTAAATTTAATCTATTAGAAGGACTAAAAGAATATAATGAATATGTTTTATATACAAATAATATAGGTAAAAGCATAAGAAAGATAGAAAAAATTTTATATTCCTTTGATAAAAAACAATGTAGGATTATTTTGTCTGATTATTTAAAGGAAAAATTGCAGTATACGGATAGTTATATAATAAATAAAATAATTCAATATAATAAGGAAGATAAAGAAATATTTAATAAGAACATATTAGAAACCTTAGATTATATAATTAGCATAAAAGAATCCAAAAAGCAAGAAAATAATGTATATGTAATTAGCCAGAATTATGACGAAATTATAAAAAAGAAATTGCTTTATTTAGCAGAAAATTATAAGTGTTTGAACATTATTACAGAAAATACAAAAACATATAAAAAATTTGAAGAGTACATGTATACAAATTATGAGATACCAATAATTGTATCAAATAATAAAAGAAAAGCATTAGCTAGAGCTACATATATAATAAATACTTGTCTTGATGAAAAAGAGTTAAATGAGTATTCAATAAATAGAGAAGCTATTATTTTAAATTTGACCCATAATAAAATAAAGAAAATAAATTGTTTTAGCGGAATTATTATTAATAATATAGAGGCTAAAAATAGAGATAAAATAACTAGTGAAAAATACTTGCAACAGCGTTTTATTAATAATGCAACAGCCGTGAATATAAGAAATTTAATGGGAAATAATGGAAAAATTAACATTAAAGAATTCAACAAAAGTAAATGTTGACAAATTGTAAAAAAAGGTTTATTATATAGCAATACGTTAAGAAAGTGGCAAAGGAGGGATACATAATGGGAGATAAAGAAGTAATTTTAACTCAAGAAGGATATGATAATTTAGAAAAAGAATTAGAATATTTAAAAACAGAAAAAAGAGGAGAGATTGCAGAAAGAATAAAGGTCGCTTTAGGATTTGGAGATTTATCTGAAAATTCTGAATATGATGAGGCAAAAAATGCACAAGCAGAAAATGAAGGTAAAATAGCTGAATTAGAAAATAAACTTAGATATGCAAAGATAATAGATGAATCTGAAATAGATACAAAAACGGTTCAAGTAGGCAATATAGTTAAATTATATGATGAAGAATATGATGAAGAAGTTTCTTATACAATAGTTGGATCAACAGAAGTTGATTTGGCACAAGGAAGAATATCAAATGAATCACCAATAGGGGCTGCTCTAATGGGAAAGAAGAAAGGCACAACAGTAGAAGTACATACACCAGCAGGAATAGCTAAATATAAGATTTTATCAATAACAAAATAATAAATAAACCAGCTAATATTAGCTGGTTTTATCTATAATTTAATTGCAGATTCTAATGCTATTTTAATCATATTATTCAAAGAAGTTTGGCGTTCTTGAGCTGATATTTCTTGTTTTTTATAATGTGAATCAACTACTGTAAGAAGGCAACAAGCCTTTTTATTTAAATATTTAGCATTATAAAATAGTGCAAATGCTTCCATTTCAGCACCTATAATATTTAAATCTTTAGGAAATCTAGCAATTAATTCATTTACATCTTTTACATAATAATCAAAGCAATCTGAACAAAGAGTATTACCTTTTATAATAGGCAGTGCAAGCTCTTTAGAAGTGGATTCGATTACAGAATTTATCTCAGTTGAAGATGCAGCTAAATTTTCTTTTTTCCCAGTTAATTCAAAAGCATAATTTCCTTCTGTATAAGCATTATCTACTAAAATTGTATCAAATAAATTTAAATCTGGGCTATAAGCTCCACAAGAACCAATTCTAATAATTGTATCTACATTGTAGAATTTATACAATTCATAAGAATAAATTCCCATACTTGGCATTCCCATACCAGAAGCAAATACAGTTAATTTAGTTCCTTTATAAAATCCTGTGTAACCAAACATATTTCTAACAGAATTTACAAGAGTAACATTTTCTAAAAGATTATCAGCAATGTACTTGGCTCTTAAAGGGTCTCCAGGCATAATAACAATCTTTGCAATATCGCCGATTTTGGCTTCGTTATGTGGTGTCATAAAATAAACCTCCTTAACATTTTGTTAAAATATCTAATATTTTTGGATATATACTTTCAGCATGGTTTTGCCAATTGCTAACAATATTTTTAGCTTCTTCTCTAGAACCAGCAAAAGTTTTCACCTCAAAAACAGTTTCATTATTTTCAATAATTTTACAAACTATAGTATAGTGGTTTTCACTAAGTGGAGTAAATTCTGCAACAATAGAAGATTCCTCTTCAGAACTATCTAAAATACTTTTTAAATTTGTATCAGCTTTTAATTTTATGATTCCAGGTAGAAGGTCCAAAGTTAAATCTAAAGTTCTTTTACCACTATCTGTTATTTGGTATAAAGTTTGATCTTCCTTTTGAAAAGAAAAAATATACTTAACATTAATTAAGTCTAATATAAATTGTTGAAAATAGAAATAGTTCATATCTGTTGCTGATAGTACTAGTTTATATAATACATCATTTGTTAGTGCCTTGTTAGCTGTGTTTAATACGTATAATATTAATACTTTATTTTCAGCTAATGATTCATCATCAGATGTTATTTTCAAATTAACTCCTCCATTTACTAAAATTTAAAAATATTATAACATAAATTATTAAAAAAAAATAGTATTTTTTTTATTTTAATGGTATACTATAAGGGATTTGAAAAGTAGGAGAATAGAATGGAAAATTTATACGAACTTCTAGAAGTAAGTGAGAAGGCGTCGCAAGAAATAATAGAAAAAGCTTATAAAACATTAGCTAAAAAATGGCATCCGGATTTACAAGGGGGCTCAAACAAAGCTTTAGCAGAAGAAAAAATGAAAAAGATTAATAATGCTTATAGCATATTAAGTGATGAAAACAAAAGGAAAGAATACGATGCTAAGCTAGAAGAAGAAAGAGAAAGGCTAAGTGAACCACAAGAAGAAATCCAATACCAAGAAGATGAACCAAATCAAGAATATGGTTTTGAGAATTTATCAAGAAAAGAACAAGCTAGATTAAAGAGAAAAATAGAGAAAAATGCAAATGAGGAATATAGGAAACTATACGAAGACTATTTTAGAAGCTTAGGATACAAGGTTCCACATAGGATAACGTGGAAAGAAGTAAAGGTAACTATAACAGTAATACTCATATTTTGTGCAATACTAGGTCTACTATGGTTAATGCCGTTTAGCAGAAACTGGATGATTAGTTTATATAATGAAAATATAGTTATAAAATTAATTGTAGATATAATCAGAGGAATATTTGTGGGAATAGGAAAAACATTTCAGCAGATAGACACAATTAAAATTTAGTATATAAATATCTATTATAGATATAATATTTATATAAATAAAATTATGGAGGTATTTTATGGAAAGAAAAGTAAAGGTAGTTCAATTTGGAACTGGAAAGATGGCAGTTTACACTATGCGTTATGTACTAGAAAAAGGAGGAGAAATAGTAGGGGCAATAGATGTTAACCCTAATGTTATAGGAAAAGATATAGGAACAATAATGGGAAAAGAACCTATGAATGTAAAAGTTACAGCATTAGATGATGCAGAAGCTATGCTAAAAGAAGTAAAACCAGATATATGTGTAGTAGAAACAATGAGTTTAATAAAAGATGTAGAAGAAGCATTAATGCTATGTGCAAAATTAGGAATAAATGCAATTACTACTTGTGAAGAAGCATTTTATCCATGGAATTCAAATCCTACAGTTACAAAAGCACTTGATGAAATGGCAAAGAAAACAGGATGCACAATATCAGGAAGTGGATACCAAGATATTTATTGGGGACAATTAATTACATCTATAGCAGGTTCAACACAAAAAATAACAAAAATTAAAGGTAGCTCAAGCTACAATGTAGAAGACTATGGAATTGCATTAGCTAAAGCTCATGGAGCAGGTTTAACACTAAGTGAATTTGATAAACAAGTAGCAAGCGTAGATAGAATTAGTGATGAAGAAAGAGAAAAAATAATAGAATCAGGAGAATATTTACCTTCATATATGTGGAACGTAAATGGTTGGTTATGTTCAAAATTAGGATTAACAATAAAATCACAAACACAAGTAACAATACCAACAACATATAAAGAAGATATTTACTCATCAACTTTAGAAGAAACAGTAAAAGCAGGAGATGCTACAGGGATGAGTGCTGTTGTTACAACTGAAACAGAAGAAGGAATAACAATAGAGAGTGAATGTATAGGAAAAGTATATTCACCAGAAGAGTATGATAAAAACGAGTGGACTGTATATGGAGAGCCAGATACAACAATAACAGTTGCAAAACCAGCTACAGTTGAATTAACTTGTGGAACTATTGTAAATAGAATTCCAGATGTAATAAATGCTGAACCAGGATATGTTACAACAGAAAAAATGGGAGATTTACAATACAGAACAAAACCATTAAATGAATATGTAAAATAAAATGAGGCAATAATGAGAATACGATTTAAAAAGTGGGCAAGACCAGAATTAGAAGCAAGTAAATTTTATATAGATAATCCTGAAGAATATATAGGAAAGTGGAATGGGCTTTTTGAAAACAAAAGCCCAATTCACTTAGAATTAGGCTGCGGGAAAGGCGGATTTATCTCTAAAATAGCACCATGTAATTTGGGTAGAAACTATGTAGCAATAGATTTAGTGGATGCAATGTTGGGACTTGCAAAAAGAAAAATAGAAGAAGAATATTTAAAGATAAATAAAGAACCTAAAAATGTGTACATAACAAGATATGACATTGATAGGATATTAAATATTTTTAATAAGGAAGATAATATAGAAAGAATATACATAAATTTCTGTAATCCATGGCCAAGGGGAAAACACCATAAAAAGAGATTAACACATACAAGACAACTTGAAAAGTACAAGCAGTTCTTGAATGATGGCGGAAAGATTTACTTTAAAACAGATGACGCTGGCTTATTTAATGATAGTATAATGTACTTTAAAGAAGCGGGTTTTGAGATAGAAAAGAAAACCTATGATTTAAAATCAGAAAGCAATTTTTGGTGTGGAGAAGAGAATATAGAAACAGAACATGAAAAAATGTTTTCTGAGCAAGGTATAAAAATTAAAGCATTAATAGCAAGGAAGGACACGGTATAGACACATAAATAATGTAAAATAGTAGCATAGTTGAAAAGAATAATGGAAAGGAATGAAATTATTTATGGATAATGGATATATACTTATAGTTGATGATGAACAAAGAATGAGAAGTTTAATAAAAGACTTCTTAAAACAAAAAAACTATAGTTCATTAGAGGCTGCCGATGGGGAAGAGGCCTTGCAAGTATTTGAAGAGAATAAAAATAAAATAAAGCTAATCCTATTAGATGTTATGATGCCAAAATTAGATGGGTGGTCTGTTTTAAGGCAAATTAGGCAAACATCCAATGTTCCTATTATAATGCTTACTGCAAGAGGAGAGGAACAAGATGAATTATTTGGTTTTGAATTAGGAGTAGATGAATATATTCCTAAGCCATTTAGCCCTAAAATATTAGTGGCACGTGTAGAAGCCATATTAAAAAGAGCAAGTAAATATGAAAAAGAAATTAAAAACTATGGTGGAATAGAAATTGATAAGGAAGGCAGAACTGTTAGTGTAGATGGCAAACAAATAGATTTAAGCTTAAGAGAATATGAGCTTTTAGTTTATTTAGTAGATAACCAATCTATAGCATTATCACGTGATAAAATATTAAATAATGTATGGAATTACGACTATTATGGGGATTCTAGAACCATAGATAGCCATATAAAAAAGATAAGACATAAATTAGGGAAAAAAGGAAAATACATAGAAACAATAAGAGGAATAGGTTATAAATTTGAAATAAAATAACTTTGTAAGGCAATCTAAATAGGAAAATCTAGATTGCCTTATTATGGTATGAGGTAGTTTAAAATGAAGAAGGTAAAATCGGTAAGAGTAAGATTATTTCTAACACTAAGTATAGTTACAACACTTATAATATTACTACTTGTTTTTACAAATAGTATAGTGTTGGAATCTTTTTATGTTTATTCAAAGGTACATAGCGTAAGAATAGGTTATGAAGAAATAAATAATTTGTACAAAAATAATACGATTATAGAAGCGGACGAGTTAAAATCAATTGCAGATAAATATAATTTTGAGTTATTGATTGAAACAGATTACAATGTAATCATATATTCTGGTGACCAAAATTTAATAAATGCAATAAATAAAAGTAAAGATTCATCAAAATTTTCAGCATTTAAAAATAAGCATAGAAAGATATTATATGGAGGAGAAAAAATATCAATAACTAAAATATCTGATGATGTGCTAAATTGTATATTACTATCTGGAAAAATGGATAATGGTTATCTTATATACATAGAAGTACCAATTGCGGCAATAGAAGAGAGTGTTAGAATATCTAATAATCTATTAATAATAATGGGTATTATAATAGTCATTGTTTCAGCAGTGATTTCATCAGTAATATCAATGAAATTTACGAATCCAATATTAAAATTAAATGAAATTGCAAATAAGATGTCTAACTTAGACTTTAGCGAAAAATATAGAGTTACAGATTCTGATGATGAAATAAATGAACTTGGAAAAAGTATAAATGAAATGTCAAATAAATTGGAGAAGACGATAAAGCAGTTAAGAAAAAATAACAATCAATTGGAGAAAGATATAGAAGAAAAATCAAAAATAGATGAAATGAGAAAGCAATTTATATCAGATGTTTCACATGAATTAAAAACACCAATAGCTTTGATACAAGGCTATGCAGAAGGTTTAATTGAAAATGTTAATACTGATGAGGAATCAAAAAAATATTATGCAGAAGTAATATTGGATGAATCAAACAAAATGGATAAATTGGTAAAACAATTATTGGAGCTAATGACAATAGAATACGGAAAACGTGACTTCAATAATACAAAATTTAATATATGTGAACTTATACAAGAGGTTATTAGAAAATGCAATGTAATGATTGAAGAGACTGGCGCACAAGTACAGTTCAAAAATACTAATCCGATTTATGTATATGCAGATGAATTTTATATGGACCAGGTTTTTACAAATTATTTTACAAATGCAATAAAACATGTAAAAGAGATAAATGGGAAGAAAGAGATTGTAATAAAAACTGAGATAAATGAAAATAATAAAAAGGTAAGAATATCAGTATTTAATACTGGTGATAATATATCAGAGGACAATATTCAAAGAATATGGGGTAGATTTTACAAGATAGATTCTTCAAGAAATAGAAACGATGGAGGTACAGGTATTGGATTATCGCTTGTTAAGGCAATAATGAATAGTTACAACAGTGAATATGGTGTGATTAATAAAAAAGACGGCGTAGAGTTTTATTTTGATATAGAATTAATTGACATTAAATAAACTAAAATATATAATTGTTTGTAAAATGAACACATAAGAAGGGATGAGAATATGAGTAATCAAATAGACAATGATATAAGAAAAAGTGTAAAAAATAAAAGTAGCAAGAGAAGCAACAATAAAAAGGTATTAACTAAAAGAATTGTATTGATTCTAATAGTATTACTGTTAATTGCAGTAGCTGTAGTAATAATTAAAAATAGAAAGATAAAAATTACCCAAGATCAAATAGCACAATATAACTATTTTCTACTATCAGAAAACGACAAAATTGGAGTTATAGATAGAGAAGGAAAGATAGTAGTAAATCCTGAATATGAATATATACAAATTCCAAATCCGGAAAAGCCAATTTTTGTTTGTTTATTTGATTATAATTCATCTTCACAAACTTATTCTTCAAAAGTTTTAAATGATAAGGGAGAAGAATTGTACACAAACTATACAAATGTGATGGCCATTCCAAATAATAATACATCAAATACTTGGGGCTACGAAACAAACATATTAACATATAAAGAAAATGATAAATTGGGAATAATTACGGTAAATGGAAAGAAAGTAACAAAACCTATATATGATTCAATTGAAACTTTGTCATATAAAGATGACCAATTAAAGTTTTCTAAAGATGGAAAATATGGTGTTATAGATATAAGTGGAAATGAAATTATAAAAAATGATTATGATTCTATTTCAACAGATGGATATTATAATAAAGAAACAAAGTATGAAAAAGCAGGTTATATAGTAAATGTAAAAACGAATGAAGGATACAGATATGGTTATATTGACTCAACAGGAAAAGAAATTTTGGAGTGTAAATATAACACAATAAGAAGGCTAACAGAAATTAAGAATGATAAAGATGCATATCTTATGACAGTGGAAAATGGTAGATATGGACTTTATAAAAACATGCAAAAAGTTATAGCTAATGAGTATAACTCAATTGAATATGATAATACAAACCAAGTTCTTGCAATAGAGAAAGTTGCAAAATATGGTATGTATGATTTATATGGAAACATGATTTTGCCAATACAATATGATGATATAACTTTTGCAGGAACTATAATTACGGCTCACAAAGATGGCAAACTTTTAACTTTTGATGCAAATGGAAATATCAAAAAAGATTGCAACTATACTAATATAAATCCAACTAAATCGCCAAACTATTATGTGAGTATAGACTTAAATGGAAATTATGGTGTATTAGATAGCAATGGTAATGTATTAGTAAACAACGAATATAACTATATAGAATATGCTTTTGATAAGTATTTTATATGCACAAAAAATGGAAAAATGGGAATTATAGATTATACAGGGAACAGTGTTATTGCCAATAATTATGATGTTATACAAAATATAACTGGAACAAATATTGTACAAGCTGTATATGCAAATTCAAACACGAGCGAAATATATAATAAAAACATGAATAAGGTGAGCGAAACAAAGAATGCACATATTTATATAGAAAGCAATTATGTAAAAATTTTATCTGAAGATTCTATAGAGTATATGGATTTTGATGGAAATGAAAAGGAAGCAAAAGATATATTAAAATCTAATAATATATTTGCTAAAAAGGAAAATGGAAAATGGGGCTATGTTGATAATGCTGGAAATATTATAGTTGACTTTAAATATGACTTTGCACTTGATATAAATGAATATGGCTATGGAGCAATAAAAGAGGGAGATAAATGGGGAGTTGTAAATAAAGATGGAACAGTAATAAAAGAGCCAACTTACAGCTTAGAGGATATAAATCCAACATTTATAGGAGAATATTATAAGCAAAGTACGAGCTATGAATTAGATTTGTTTACAAATAAATAGAGAAAGGAAAATACAATGGATAGAAGAGAAGTAGAAGATTTAATAATAAAAGCAGAAGAGGAATTGAAAGAACAGTTTAAAAAAACAGATGAAATTTGCGAATATAATAGCAGAAAAGTTTTAGATGCATTTAGAAAAAATGGAGTATCTGATATGCATTTTGGAACTACTACAGGCTATGGATATAACGATATGGGAAGAGATAAATTAGAACAAGTATATTCGGATATATTTCATTCAGAAGATAGTTTAGTAAGAAGTCAGTTTATTTCTGGAACACATGCTTTAACAGTTGCACTATTTGCTTTTCTAAGACCAGGAGATACAATGCTTAGCATAAATGGTGCTCCATATGATACATTACATGAAGTAATAGGAATAAAAGAAAATAACAGTTCTTTAAAATCATTTGGAGTTAATTATAAACAAATTGATTTAATAGATAATGATTTTGATTATGAAAAAATAAAAGAAACATTAAAAAATGAAAAAATAAAATTAATAGAGATTCAAAGGTCGAGGGGATACTCATTAAGAAAAAGTTTATCATTAGAAAAAGTTGAAAAGGCAATAAAAGCAATAAGAGAAGTGGATAAAAATGTAATAATAATGATAGACAACTGCTATTGCGAATTTGTAGGAAAGAAAGAACCTATTGAAGTAGGAGCAGATGTTATGGTTGGATCTTTAATAAAAAATTTAGGTGGAGGAATTGCACCTAATGGAGCTTATATAACAGGAAGAAAGGATTTAGTGGAACTTGCAGGAGAAAGGCTTACAGCTCCAGGAGAAGGAAAAGAAGTAGGTCCAACATTAGGAATAAATAAGAGTTTGTATCAAGGATTGTTTTTTGCACCAAGTGCAGTAAATGCAAGTGTGAAAACTGCTATGCTAACAAGTAAAGTTTTAAAAGAGTTGGGTTATGGAGTAGATCCAGAGTTTGATGAAGAAAGAGTAGATATAGTTCAATTAATTGAGTTTGATAATAGAGAAAAATTAATAAAGTATTGCCAAGGAATACAAAGGGGTTCTCCGGTAGATTCTAATTCTTTACCAGAGCCTGGAGACATGCCTGGATATGAGGACCAAGTTATAATGGCAGCTGGAACATTTACTCAAGGTTCATCAATTGAATTAAGCTGCGATGCTCCATTACGTGCCCCATTTGTTGCATATCAACAAGGAGGGCTAACGTATCAATATGGTAAGCTTGGATTGGAAGAAGCGGTATTAGCTCTACTTAGCGAGTAAGAGAGGAAAGATTATGAAAGTTATAATAATAGGTGGGGGTCCTGCTGGAATGCTAGCAGCGATTACATCAGCTCAAAAAGGAAATGAAACAACAATAATAGAAAAGAACAATAGATTAGGTAAAAAGTTACTAATTACAGGTAAGGGAAGATGCAATATAACTAGTAGTATTGATATAAATGATTTTATTAATAATATTCCTGGTAATGGAAAGTTTTTGTATAGTGCATTTCAAAATTATACTAATAAAGATATAATACATTTCCTTGAAAAAAATGGAGTTAGCGTAAAAGAAGAGCGTGGGAACAGGATATTTCCAAAGTCGGATAAATCTTTAGATGTTGAAAAAGCATTTGAAAGAGAGATTACTAGATTACATATAAATGTGAAGTTGAATTCTAAAGTAACAAATATACTGGTAAAAAATAATAAAGTTGAAGGCGTAAAATATCTAAATTCAGAAGATATTGAAAAAAATTTATATGCTGATAAGATAATACTTGCTACAGGAGGCGCAACTTATCCATTAACAGGTTCTACAGGCGATGGATATAAAATGGCAAAGCAATTAGGCCATACAGTAACGAAAATAAAGCCCTCATTAGTTCCATTAACAGCAAGCAAAGGAAGTATAAAGATTTGCCAAAAACTACAAGGATTAAGCTTAAGAAATGTGGCGATAAGATTGATGGATGTAGAAAAAAACAAAAAGATATATGAAGATTTTGGAGAAATGATATTCACTCATTTTGGAGTATCTGGTCCTACTATTTTAAGTTCTTCTGCCCATTTATTAAGATATAAAAATGTGGAAGAATTACTTGCAAATGGAAAAATTGTATTAGAAATAGATTTAAAGCCAGCTTTATCTGAACAGCAATTAGATTTAAGAATTCAAAGAGATTTTTCTGCAAATAAAAATAAAGAGTTCAAGAATAGTTTAGATGCTTTATTACCACAGAAGTTAATATCGGTAATAGTTGATTTATCTGGTATAGATGAGGATAAAAAAGTAAATGAAGTGACAAAGGAAGAAAGACTAAAATTAGTAGAGCTATTAAAGAAGTTTAATGTAACAATATCTGGATTTAGACCATTGGAAGAGGGAATTATAACAGCTGGTGGTATAAATGTAAAGGAAATTAATCCGAAGACCATGGAATCTAAGATTGTAGAAGGATTGTTTTTTGCAGGAGAAATAATAGATGTTGATGCATATACGGGTGGATTTAATTTGCAAATTGCGTATTCCACAGGATATACAGCAGGTTTATAAAAAGGAAAATATTTATGAATGAAATAATTAAAATGATAAAAGAAGATTCTTCAGCTGAACTGATAGAGAAAAAATCAAGATTTATTGCTAATGCATATATTATAGAAAATAAAATGCAAGCAGAGAAAAAACTTGAAGAAATAAGAAAGAAATATTATGATGCAAAACACCATTGTTTTGCATTTAGTGTTTTAGAAGATGGCAAAACTATTGTTAAGATGAGTGATGATGGCGAACCTTCAGGTACAGCAGGAGAGCCTATTTTAAATATTATAACTAAAAATCGGATTACAAAATATTTTAATAGTAGTTACAAGGTATTTTGGAGGAATCTTATTAGGTGCTGGAGGACTAACAAGAGCTTATTCTAATGCAAGTAAAATGGCTTTAGAAAATACAAGTATAGAGGAAAAAGAAATTGGATCTGAACTTAAAATAGAACTAGAATATTCAGAAAATGAGAAATTTAAATACTTTTGTAATATTAATAAGATAAAAATAAATAAAGTAGATTATAAAGAAAATATAGTTTATTATATAGAAATTTCTGATGCATTATTGAAAAAATTTCCAATAAACGAGATAGGGAAAAATGAAAATTACAAGATTAATATAATATCATGTGTCAAAATTTGTCGAAAGTATGTGAAAAAAGTAAAATAACGTCTGGAAATTAATGGAAAAAAGAACGGCAAAGTATTGAAAAATCAATCAAATGCATATATAATACAAAATATGAAACAATTATGTTGTTTTATTAAAATAAATATAGGGGGAACAGAAGAGTGAGTGAAAAAATAACAGTTTTAATCTCAGACGACAACAGAGAATTTGCCAATACTCTAGCGAAATACCTAGAGGAAGATGAACAGATTGAAGTAATAGGAATGGCAAAAGACGGAGAAGAAGCTCTAACAATGATAGAATCATTAAAACCCAATGTAGTATTATTAGATGTAATTATGCCGCACTTAGATGGACTAGGAGTTCTAGAAAAATTAAATTCAATGAATATAGAAAAGATGCCAATATGTATCATGCTATCAGCTGTAGGGCAAGACAAAATAACGCAAAAAGCGATAACTTTAGGAGCACAATATTATGTGGTAAAACCTTTTGATATACAGGTTTTAATACACAGAATTAAGGAACTTAAAAATTATCAGCCAGCACCTAACAAAGGAAACTTTATATTGAAAGAAAACAAGGCTCAATATATAGATATCCCTAGAACAGAGAAGAAAAAGGAGGATAGCCTAGAAGCATTAGTAACAAACGTAATACATGAGATAGGTGTGCCAGCACATATTAAAGGCTATCAATATTTAAGAGAAGCTATTATGATGGTAGTAAACGATATAGACGTAATAAACCAAATTACAAAACAATTATATCCTGATATAGCTCAAAAATACAGAACAACACCAAGCAGGGTGGAAAGAGCAATACGCCATGCAATAGAAGTTGCATGGGGCAGAGGTCAACCAGATGTAGTAGAGAATATATTTGGATATACAGTATCTGCAAGCAAAGGCAAGCCAACTAATAGCGAGTTTATTGCGATGATAGCCGACAAGCTAAGGCTAGAAATAAAGACTGCATAAACAATTACCCCAACACAATATTGTGTTGGGATATGTAATTTTATATAATTATTTTATATAATGAAATATATACTAGGTTTTTCAGTGCTTAAGAAAAACAGGAGATGAAAAAACTATATTGAGGGGACACCAAATACGAATAGCTATAGAGAGCCAGATTTAATAACTATAAAGATATAAAATAAGTTTGTATTTCAGAAGTAATATAAAAAAGGTATAATACAACCTCTATATGAATACACTTAAACAAAAGTATTCATATGGGGGTCTTTCAATGAAAGGAATTTCAATAGAAGAACGTGCGGTAATATTGGCACATTATATAATAGATACAAAAGACACTGTAAGAGGTGCTGCTAAGCAATACGGAATAAGTAAAAGCACAGTACACAAAGATGTAACACTCGAGAACGGTAAAGAAAAAGTGCAACCTATTCCAGAAAGCATTGAAATTAAAGGAGTTTTCTTAAGTAAAAAAAATCCAGTTGTTAGATTGGGATTAGTAATTAAATAAATAAGAAATTTTGTGTCTACTCTTTTGTGTAGGCATAATTTATTACCTCGCAGTTTTATTTGGCTAAAAATAAAACGTGAGGGCAAACAAAATTAAATATTTAATAGAAAAGGCATTTGTAATTTAAAAATTACAGATGTGTTTTTTCTTATGCAAGAGATAATGCCTCAAACTCTTAAAAAGTGATAGGTGTAATGAGCCGATGCTATTTTGTAGAAAATTTGATATTGCTGAAGAAGATAATTTGATTAGAGATTTTCAAGAAGAAACAAATACTTTTATAGATCCAGAAAAACAGATAAAACACGAAGAAAGAGAAAGAAAATGGGATTTGGAAGGGTAAGAAAAAATATTGCAAAAAAAATCAAATATGCTATAATAAAATAGAAAAATTGTATAATAAAAAGGATTTTTATTAATGGAAAAAATTACATTAGATGAACAAAATAAGAGAAGAATACAAAAGTTTATAAAACAAGAAATTGGTTTTTATGGCTATGAGAAAGATATAGAACTATTAGAACAAACTGGAGAATTAACAGAAGAATTAGCTAGAAGAGTTTTTACAGAGATCATGAATGATGCACATAGAACTAGAACTATGCTAGAGCCAGAAGAAGATAGTGAATTTAAAGAAGAAATTGAAGAAGCATTTGCTAGATATGATAAAATTCCTAAACCAGAACATTTAGAAGAATATGGATTTTATGATGGTGTATATAATAATATGGAATTAGACGATATATATTCTAATATGCAAATTGCATTTGAATTAAGGGAATTAGACAACAAGTATTATGGATGTAAGGATTTAAGGAATATTGCAGATACAGTAATAAATTCTATTGATGGAATAGAAAAATATCAAATTGAAATGCAACCAGAGGCAAAAGAAGAATTACAAAGAATACAGGAAGAACTGAGAACTTTATTAAGTGCAGAGAAAACTGATATTCAAGGTATTCAAGAAAGAATAGAATTATATAATGGACATGCTACAAATATATGGAATGATTATTTAACAGATATAAATGATGAACAAAATAGTCAATATAGGTGGGTTATTCATAACTTAACAAAAGGAGAATTAGAGGGCAATTTTAGAAACAAATATATGTCTACATCACTTATGACTAATAATGTAATGGGGAGATATGGCAACTCTGATTATGGACTAATAATACAACCAAAGCATATTGTCTGTGCAAGTTATAGAGATACATATACACTTAATACAGGAGATGATGAAGAAAATTTATTTAATATTAGACCACCTCTTATGTTACCACAAGAAATAGAAGATATTTGCATACAGCAAACTATTGAAGAAAATGGGGAAATGTTAAATTATGAAACAACGCCTATTTATTCGGAACTTGTTGTTGATAAATATGAAATTGAGGGAGTTTATTACATAAGTTATGGGGAACATGAACTTGCAAAAGATTATGAAAGAGCAAAAAAGGTAGCAGATGAAAGAGAATTACCTTTAATAGAAAGAGATATTAGTAAGTATAGAGCAGAACATGGACTTGAACCAATGACAGACAAAGCCAAAATGAATTTATGCAGAAATGTTTTGTGGAAATGCTGTTCAGGAGATAGAGAACTCGAACAAGCATATAGTAAGTTTGCTAAAGGATTTATAAAATATAATTTTAAAGATTTTTATGAAAAGTTTATGCAATTAAAGGAAAATCCGGAATTTTCTAAAGAAGATATATTGAGAGCTTTTGCAGATGTTACAAGAGGAGATATAGATTTTGGAAAAATATCACAAAACATAGATGAAATGTATTTAAGTGAAGAACAAAAAGAAACTATACAAGCTATGCAAGAATATGGATTAACAGATATACAAGATGTTCAAACTTTACAGCAAAGATTAGAAAAATGTATTTCAGATGGAATATTTTATAGTGCAGACCAACAAAATCCAGAAAAAATGAAAAGATTTGAAACTATAAAAAAAGCCATACCACAATATGAAGAACTAAAAACTGTATATTTACAATTAAGACAGGCAGGATTAGAAGATGAATTATATAAAGGCATTGATTTAAACAATATAAATTATTCGGAATTATTGGAAAAGGCTACAAAGATATTGGAAGAAAAGGCAAAAATAGATGAAGTACAACCACAACAAATTCCAAAAATGCAAACAACAAATATGTGGAAAAATAGATTTCAAAATTGGTATAGTGCTATAGATAGAGTTTCACAAAATTCAAAAGATAAATTTTTAAAAATGAAAGCAGATATAGTAAAAGCAATTAGTGATAAGATTAAATCAAAAGATAATAATAGAACTATTGATAATCAAGAAAAAGATATTTAATAAATTGGAGGAAACAGATGAAAAGTAAAGAAGAAATTGAAAAATATTTAGGCATGAAAATTGAATCTAATAAAGAAGAACAAACTAGAGATAGTAGTTATGCTATGTCTGCTGATACAAGTCGTTATGTTTCCAAATATCAAAATACTTATACAGTAATTGTTAAAGTTTTACCAGAAGAATCAGTAAATGCTTTAAAAAGTTTATTAAAAGATTCAATAAAACAGGGGGATTTAGAAACAGCTGCAACTTGTCATTCTATATTGCTAGAAGAATCAACTTTTTACAAAGGTCATCCAAATGCTATTGGGCTTGATATAAATGAGAGTGTGGCATTAAATAAATATGAAGCTGAACAAAAGGCAAAAGCAGAAGAACAAGCAAGACTAAAAGCCGAGCAAGAGGCAAAAGAAAAAGCAGAAGAACAAGCAAGACTAAAAGCCGAACAAGATGCAAAAGAAAAAGCAGAAGAACAAGCAAGACTAAAAGCTGAGCAAGAAGCAAAAGAGAAAGCAGAAGAACAGGCAAGACTAAAAGCCGAGCAAGATGCAAAAGAAAAAGCAGAAGAACAGGCAAGACTAAAAGCTGAGCAGGAGGCAAAAGAAAAAGCTGAAGAACAAGCAAGACTAAAAGCCGAGCAAGATGCAAAAGAAAAAGCAGAAGAACAAGCAAGACTAAAAGCCGAACAAGAAGAAAAAGAAAGACAAGCATCAACAGAGAAAGATATTGCAGAATTTGAACAATATGAAGAGTTAGTTAGTAGAAAACCTGAATTAGAACAATTATTTCAAGACATGTTCTATGAAGATTTTTCGGCAGCAAGCAATAGTAGAATATCTGAAAGAATGGCTGAATTATTAGAAGATTTAAAAAAGCTACCAGATAATGAAAGAAAAATAATATTACAGCGATATAATGGATTAGCTGATATGAAAATAAATGAAAATGGGCAACTTATTAAGGATGGAGTTGTGCAAGAACTACCAGAAAGAAATGATGATGAACAAGAAAATTCGAAAGAAGAACAGGTAGAGGTCGAAATAAGAGATGATGGGTTGGAAGAACAATTTGATGTAATAACTAGTGGATTAGATTGGAATAGAGTTAATTCACAACAAGCAAAAGAATATGAACAACAACAACCAGAAAGAATAAGACCACTAGAAGAAAGCATAAGAGATACAACTGGAGATAAAAAGGATAAACAGAATCAGATGCAAATGAAAGAAACAAAAACTTTAACAGTAGACATATGGATGAATAGATTTGATAGTTGGTATAGTGCAATAGACAGAGTTTCGCAAAATGTAAAAGCAAAGTTTGTAAAAATGAAATCAGATATAGTAAATGCGATAAGCACTAAAATAAAGGAAAGAATGAATAAAAGAAAAATAAATACGCAAGAGCAAGATTCAGGGGAAAGGTAGGTAATTCAATTTGAAACAAGAATATATGGAAGCATTTGCAGAGGTAAATGAAATAATAAAATTGATGCCATTAGAGCTAGTAAAGAAAATTCCTAGTAAATTTCGTGAAATGATAGTGGAAGAAAAAGATAATAATTATATTCCAGATATTAAAGAACCCATTGAAAAATGCAAGTTGAAAAATGAAACAATAATTATTTTAGGTTTGATATATAGAGATTTCCTATGCTCTCCAGATGAAAGAAAAAAACTACAAGAAAAAGATGCTAGGGAATTACAAGAAGTTGAAAAAGCTATAGAAGAAGAAATTAGAGAAAAATATAATCCAGATGATATATTTAAAAAAAGAAATAAAATTGTATTACAGGAAGAACAACCATCTGAAGAAACAAGAATGACTATTGTGCAAGAGGAAAAATGGTATCAAAAAATATTTAATTTAATAAAAGGGCTTTTTAGAAAAAAATAAAAAGTTGATTGACAAAAAATCCATATAATAAATTTAGATATTTATATGGATTTTTTACTATTTATTTTTTTCTCTACTTTTATAAACATTAGCTTGATTTCTACATTGAGGACTACAATATTCAGCCTTTGGGTTTTTTGCGTAAAATACTTTACTACAATGTTTACAGATTTTTAAAGGATTTTTTTCACTGCAAAGCATAAAACCGAAAGATAGGTCTATAGCTTGCTTTAATGAATTAGGTTGCCAAGATATTTCAGGTTTTTTTCCGTACATATTAATTTTATATGGTACACCAGAAAAATAATATTTAACTACATTTTCTTCTATGTTAAATTCTTGAATAGCATTATTTTGTTTGTCAAAAATCTTTTTAAAAATACTATACATTCTTTTTGCATATTCAACTATCCAATCAACTTTTTCACAATAGAAATTAGAATAAATTAATTGATCATTTAATGATGATTGTTGTAACATTTCTTGTAGATAAAATGTTGATTCAATAACAACTTTTCCATTTGTTACGGTATAACTAATCTGATCATTAGTAGCAAAAGGAAAAAATAATTCAAAAGGATTCTAGATATATTGAAGAAAAAGAATATAGGGCTAATAATAGTAAAGAAAATCGTAAAGTTTCTAAGAGAGAATGGATTAAGAAAAAAAGAAAATCTGAATCAGATAATCAATTAGATGAATATGTAAAAATGCAACATAATCAAGCTAGAAAGGAATTATCATATTCAAGTGAAATGTCAGATTTGGTTTTTGCTATATGGAATAGGGGAATGTTTCAATATGATAAGAATTCTAGTGATTTAGTTTTAAAGAAAGGCTTTAAATTTAATCTTGATGTACCAAAAAGAGTAAGTAATGTTGTAAATGCAAGTAGTATAAAAAGTAAAAAAATATATGTGTGAGATATACTTTGAGATTATTCGAAGTGTATTTTTTTATTTTAGTTATATTTTTAAAATTTTAATAATAGTATTGAAAAGAAAGTTGGTGAGAATTTTGAAAAATGGTTTGAAGATTACGTTTATAAATCCTAATACTGAAGAACAAATAGTACAAGCTATGGCTGGAGTTCTTGCTTATAATTTAGCTGGGAATGATGAAAGAGTTACATTTAATTATAAAACTACAAATTCTTATCAAAATTCTCATGGGGAAATAGGAGTTGAATTGGAAATGTAGTATAAAAAATTATCGTCAAGTAAAAAAGTAAATGCAATTCTGTAAAGTAAATGCAACTTGTAAGATAAATGGCAATTTACAAGCGATGTTTTATTATAAAAACATTGCTTTTTTTGCTTTTTTTGTGTAAAATTAATATATATTCCAAAGAAAATTTGCATGACTAACAAGCAAAATTGCATTAAAATTTTTTTCAGGAAAAGTAAATGCTATTTTGCTTGGCATCTAGATTTTCAGTTATACAAATGTTTTTGGTTTTATATTTATTTAAACTTTAAAATTATTTTAAAAGGCGAGGATTGGTTGTGTACTGAACCCAAAAAGTTGGACAGTATAAATTAGGCTACTAACATGGAATGTT
>USEX01000016.1 GCA_900553755.1 uncultured Clostridium sp. | reverse complement strand
ACATAGAAAAGGTAAACAATATAATAGAAAATTATGCGAGCCAAGAAGAAGCAAAACAAAAAGATATAAAAGTAATTAATTGTTACTATGTAGAAAACATAAGCAATATAAAAGAGGTTTTAAATAACCACGATGCAGTATTGAATACAGCAGGAGAAAAAGGTGCAAAAGAATATTTAATGCAAATAAGCATATAATAATGAACAAAAGTATGATGAAATATTCATGCTTTTTATTTATTACTTTTTATTGACTATTTCTTAATAATAGTATAATATCATAGAATAATACAAAGCTAACTATATTATATATAGTAATATAGTGGAAGGAGAAAATATGGAAGAAAAATATGAAGCAGCTCAAGAAAAATTAAAAAAATATGGGCAAGAGCACCTTTTAAAAGGTTATGAAAAATTAACACAAGATAAAAAAGATAAATTGTTAGATCAAATATTAACAATAGATTTTTCACAAATAGAAGGACTATATAAAGAAATTAATAAAAAAATAGATTATAAAGAAGCAAAAATAGAACCAATACAATACACAGATAAAAGCAAATTAAGTAAAGAAGAATATTCAAAATATGAAAATATAGGTATAGAATATATAAAAAATAATAAGCTTGCTGTAGTCACAATGGCTGGTGGACAAGGAACAAGATTAGGTCATAATGGTCCAAAAGGAACATATGATTTAGGATTAGATTCTCATAAATCTATATTTGAAATCTTGTGTGATACTTTAAAAAGAGCAAAAGATAAATATGGCGTTTATACATCTTGGTATATAATGACAAGCAATGATAATAACAAGGCAACAACAGCGTTCTTTGAAAAAAATAATTACTTTGGATATCCAAAAGAGAAGGTAATGTTCTTTAAACAAGGAGAATTACCAATGATAGATACAAATGGAAAAATATTAATTGGAGAAGATGGTTTAATAAAATTAGCAGCAGATGGACATGGTGGAATATTCTATTCAATGAGAAATGATGGTGTAATATATGATATGAAATCAAAAGGAATTGAATGGGTATTTATAGGCGGAGTTGATAATGTTTTAGTAAATATGGTAGATCCAGTATTAGTTGGATTAGCAGTTGATAAAAAAGTAAAAGCAGCTGGCAAGAGTGTTGTAAAAGCATATCCAACAGAAAAAGTGGGAGCTTTCTGCAAAAGAGATGGCAGACCAAGCGTTGTAGAATACAGCGAGATTTCAGAAGAAATGGCAAATGATAGAAATGAAGATGGAGAACTAAAATATGCTGAATCACATATTCTTTGCAACTTATTTAGTTTAGAGGCTATAGAGGAAGTAAGCAAAGATCAATTGCCATACCATAGTGCATTTAAGAAAGCAAAATATATAGACGAGAACGGCAATTTAGTAACAAGCGATAAGCCAAACGCGTATAAATTTGAAGCATTTTTATTTGATGCTTTTGAGAAATTAGATGATATGGCAATATTAAGAGTAAAGAGGGAAGATGAGTTTGCTCCAGTTAAAAATGCAGAAGGAGTAGATAGCCCAGAAACAGCTAGAAAACTATATACAGATTTTCATAATAAAAATAAATAAAGAGGAGAAATTATGGAATATTTAGAAAAATACAAGGATTGGTTAAATAATCCAATTATAGATGAAAGTGTAAAAGAAGAATTAAAAAGTATAGAAGGAAATAATGAAGAAATAGAAGATAGATTTTATAAGGATCTAGAATTTGGAACAGCAGGTTTAAGAGGAATTATAGGAAACGGAAGTAATAGAATGAACCGTTATACTGTAGGAAAAGCAACACAAGGGCTTGCAAATTATATAATTAAAAATAATTGCCAAGATAAAGGCGTTGCAATATCATACGATTCAAGAAATATGTCAAAAGAATTTAGTGAAATAGCAGCGTTATGCTTAAATGCAAACGGAATAAAAACATATGTGTTTGAATCTTTAAGACCAGTACCAGAATTATCTTTTACAGTTAGAGAATTAGGCTGTACAGCAGGAATAATGATTACTGCAAGCCATAATCCTCCTAAATATAATGGATATAAAGTATATTGGGATGATGGAGCACAAATAGTTGCACCAATTGATAAAGGAATCATTAATGAAGTAAATGCAATAAAAGATTTTGCAGAAATAAAAACAATGAGTAAGGAAGAAGCTGTAGAAAAAGGCTTATATAACAGTATAGGTAAAGAGCTTGACGATAAATATATAAATACATTAAAAAAATTGGTGTTGAATCCAGAAGTCATTAAAAAGGTACAAAAAGATCTTAAAATAGTATATACACCTTTACATGGTGCAGGTAATATGCCTGTTCAAAGAATATTAAAAGAATTGGGATTTGAGAACGTATATGTTGTGCCAGAACAGGAAAAGCCAGATGGTAATTTCCCAACTGTAAGTTATCCAAACCCAGAAGATCCAAAAGCTTTTAAATTAGCTTTAGAATTAGCTAAAAAAGTGGATGCAGATGTTGTATTAGCCAATGACCCAGATGCAGATAGGCTTGGAATATTTTCTAAAGATTCAAAATCTGGTGAATATATAAATTTCTCAGGAAATATGTCTGCTTTATTGATTGCAGAATATGAGTTATCACAAAAAAGAGAAAAAAATATGATACCAGAAAATGGAGCATTCATAAAAACTATCGTATCTTCAAATTTAGCTGATGCAATAGCAAAAGAATATAAGTTAAAGTTGATAGAAGTATTAACTGGATTTAAATATATTGGAGAACAAATTAGATTATTTGAACAAAATAATGATTATAAGTATATGTTTGGATTTGAAGAAAGTTATGGTTGCCTAATAGGTACACATGCAAGAGATAAGGATGGAATCGCAGCAATAATGGCACTTTGCGAAGCTGCAGCTTATTATAAATCTAAAGGATACACATTATGGGATCAAATGATTAACATATATGAAAAATATGGATATTACAGGGAATTAACTGTTTCTATAGTAAAAGAAGGAGTAACAGGAGCAGAAAAAATTAAGCAAATGATGGACAAAATAAGAAAAAATCCACCAACTAAATTTGGTAAATATGATGTAATAGAATTTAGAGACTACAAACTTAAGAAAATCAAGAACTTAAAGACTAATGTTGAAACAGAAACAACATTGCCTGAATCTAATGTACTATATTTTGATTTAAGTGATTCAGCTTGGTGCTGTGTACGTCCATCAGGAACAGAACCAAAAATTAAGTTTTATATAGGTGTTAGGGAAGATACTATGGATAAAGCAGAAACAAGTTTGAAAGAATTGGGTGAATTTGTAAAAACATTAGAAGAAAATTAAATAAAAAAATAGAGAACTATTAATTTAGTTCTTTATTTTTTTGTGTATTTGGAACCTTCCAACCATTTATATAGTTTCTTTCAATTGCACCAAGCATATTTGAACGAATGTAAGGTAATTTATTACTTAGAGAATATATTAAATTTTTCATATCTTCTCTTGTAGAATTTCCATCCATAGGGCAAACTTTTGGCATGGCTGATAAACCAGAACGTTTTATAAAATTCTTTGTATCTTTTTCAGTTACATATATCAAAGGACGAATAGCTGTAATATTAGATCTACTCATATGATTTACTGGTCCAAAAGTTGAAAGATTTCCAGCATAGAAAAAGTTCATTAAAAAAGTTTCTAAAACATCATCTTGATTGTGACCAAGAGCTAGTTTATTACAATTCTCACGTATGGCTGCACTATTTAAAATTCCTCTACGCAAATTAGCACATAACGAACATGGATTTTTTTCTTTTCTATCATTAAAAATAATATCCTTTATATCATATCTTTCGATAAACAAAGGAACACCAACTGAATTGCAAATATTTTGCAAAAAAGCTTCATCAAAATATTCGAAGCCAGGATTTACACTTATGGCAATTAATTCAAAGTGCTTTGGATAAAAAATTTGTAAAGTCTTTAAAGCCTTAAGTAGAGTAATAGAATCTTTTCCTCCAGATAAAGCGACAGCTATTTTATCACCTTCTTCAATCATATTATAATCTTCAACTGCACGCCTAACACGGCCTAAAATGTGTTTCATATATATCCTCCTAAAACGGTATATAACAGATTATAACACAAAAAATAGAAACTATAAATATGTAGAATAGAAATATACATAAAATGATTAAGATAAATTTTATAGCTTTAGAGAAATTGATACTTCGTTAAGTATGTAACTTAATGAAAAGAAAAACAAAGAAATAATTCCTAAAAGCAAAGGAGTAAAAAGAAGGGGAAACAATAAATAAGCCAACATTTTCTGATGGAATAACATTAAAAATGAATACATGGAAGATAATGAAAGTAAGCTTAAATACAGAAGCAACAGGAAATGGAACAATAAATGGAGGCACACCAAAATATGGAAGTAAACAAGTAACAGGATTTAGTGAGTATTGGAAAGCAAATAATATATATGATTTGGCTGGAAATTGTTGGTAATGGACCAGAGAGGCATATGGTATCAGAAACCGTGTTCACAGAGGTGGACAGTTCTGTTATCGGTGGCTCGTTCAATCCAGCATCTAGTTGTAGCTACAGTGGTGCGAAGAACAGCAATTGTATCGACGTACGGTTCTCGTCCCACTTTAATAATAAAGTAGATGGGGAGAGTATCAACTTAAGTGTGATAAACAATTGACAGCAACAGACAAAAATGTTATATTATATTCGTAAACGTGTTTGTAGCTCAGTTGGATAGAGCGCTCCCCTCCTAAGGGAGAGGTCGGGGGTTCGACTCCCTTCAAGCACACCAAAACAATCTTATACGAACTCTATCTATTTTGTTGGTGGGTTTACAATAAAAAAAGAGAAACGGAATATAAAAAACGTTTCTCTTTTTTCTATTTTTTATTTGAAAGAAAAATCAGTTCTAATATTGTTAGCTGTTTCAGTAGATCTAGGGTAGGGCATATATTCATCAGTTCTGTATAATAGGTAATCAATACTTGTATTATAAAAATCAGCTAACCTAAAAAGAATGTCAAGGGGTACATTTCGTCTATTTAATTCATAATAAGAATAGGCAACTTGAGAAACACTAAGAAGTTTGCTTAATTGTTTTTGAGTTAAATCGTGATCTTCTCTTAAATTTTTGATACGGGTTTTCATCTATAAAACCTCCTTACTAATAAAGAAAATAATTTGTGTATTCAATGAAAACTAAAGAAATTATAGAATAAAGAAAGTGAGAATTTTAAAATTAGAACAAATCGTTTTATGCGAAAAATATAGACAAAAAAATTCTTATATGATAAATTATCAAAAAAGAAGAAGAAAAAAGTGAAATAAAATGATTAAGGGGACTAACATATGGAAGAAGATTTTATGAAAGCTGCACTTAAGGAGGCGAGAAAAGCGTATTTAGAAGACGAAGTGCCAGTGGGAGCAGTAATAGTAAAAGATGGAAAAATAATTGCAAGAGCACATAATATAAAAGAAATGAAAAATGATACAACAAAACATGCAGAGATACTAGCAATACAAAAAGCGAGCAAAAAATTAAACACGTGGAGGCTAACTGGGTGTACAATGTATGTAACACTTGAACCGTGTGTGATGTGTGCAGGAGCAATGATACAGTCTAGATTAGATAAGGTGGTATTTGGCACAGTGGATGAAAAAACAGGAGCATGTGGATCTGTTCTGAATATTTTACAAGATTACAAATTTAATCATATTGTAGAAATAGGAAAAGGAGTAATGGAAAAAGAATGTAAAGAAATTTTACAAGATTTTTTTAGAAGATTAAGAGAAAAGAAAAAACAGCAATCCACAAATTGTTAAAAATATGTGGATTTAAAGGCTAAATTTGACTTTTTACAAGCAAATAATTATAATATAAATATGTGGAAAGATATCGAAGTGGTCATAACGAGGCTGATTCGAAATCAGTTAGTCGGGTAATACTGGCACGTGGGTTCGAATCCCACTCTTTCCGCCATTAAAAAAAATGAAGGTAGAAAAATGAATAATGATGAAATAATAAATAAAATATCAATTATATATGATGAATTTATAAATTTATATAAAAATATTTTAAAAAAAAATAATGAAAATATTTTACCAACATATACATTTTTAGACTATAGCACAAGAATGAAGATAAGAAATAAAGAAGATAGGGAAGTTTTTGAAAGGGTAGAGTATTTGTTCTTGAATAGTAGAGAATCTAAAATAGATATTTTAGAAAGCTTGATGGATTTATATGAACAAATAAAAGGAAAGTATTATGAGGATTGAGCATCTTGAACGATATTTTGAAAGATTTAAAAATAATTTAAATAAGCAAAGCATATCTTATAATGATATAGCTTTTATGACCGAAAATGAAAAACAATATATGGAATTCTTTAAAAAGCTAAGTGCTAACAGTGAAATAGATATAAATGAGGATGATGTTTTTAAAGCAGTTACAGAAACATATATTAAATATAGGACAGAATTCAATCAAGCATATGATAAACTAGAAGGGCAAGATTTAACTATAGAAGAAGCTCATAAAATTGTAACAGAGACAATACAAAATACGTTAATCTTATTAGGAAAATGGATGCAAGATTCCAACGCAACAGAGTTTTTAGTAAAAAAACATAATAGAAAATATGGGTCTATAGATGAATCGCTAAATGTAAAAGCTGAAGATATAGAAAAAAGTTTTGAAGCAGATAAAGTGAAAAGATATAAAATTACAGAGTTGTATACATCGTCAATTTTTTGGACAAATAAATTTATAAAATATATTAATTCTTTAGAAGAATATAGCATGTATATAAAAGACACTCAAGGTGTAATGCGCTCAAACATTGATTTACAAGATGAAGATAAAATGCTATATATATCATACCAAAAAAAGAAATTAATAGAAAAAATATATCATGAATGCACTAGCCAAGAAGAAAGAGAAGCAATGTGCAAATATTTTGAGCAAAGATATGAAGAAATCTGTGAAAAAAATGGATGCAAAAGAGTCAGCTTGGAAGATGACTTTAATTATTTAAAGGGGTTTGAAGTGATCAAAGAACAATTATATGTGGCAAAAAATTCAGTAGTAAAGAGCTTACTAATAAACCTAATAAATGATGTGTTTTCTAGAAAAGTTTTGAAAGACGTAAAAAATTGGGGAATAGAAGAGGATACCAAAGATAAGAGCAAATATATATTAAATATAGAACTACCTGGATACATGTTGCCAGTGAGTGTACATGTACCAAAATATCATGTTAGAGAAATATTAAAAGCAAGTGAAATAGAATCTTTAAATCTTCCAATATTTTCATTAAAAGAAGACTTTACAGATGAAACGGGTAAATTTTATGGAGCAACAATAATGTACAAACCAGGAGAAGAACAGAAAAAAGATATAAAAAATGCAAGCAAACGTAAAAGAAATAATAAAATATTGATGCACATTAGAAACCAAACATATGATAGACCACAGGTTAGTAATCCTCAAAAACTAACGATTAATGCTGATAAAGGAGATATGGATAAGTAAAGAATGGAGACAAGTAAAAAGGATAAAATTAAGAATTGTATTGCAATTGTTATATTTGTTATTATTGTAAGCATCGTGGGAATTCTGATAATAAAATACCAAGTTAAGGGTGAAAATAATATGCCTTTTAATTTGTCGAAGATTACAATAATAAGCACTGCTGCTAGCAAAACAGAAGATGAAAACAATATAGAAAGTATAAAGCAAAATCCGCAATGGAATTTGCAAGTTAATCAAATAAATGATTTATATTTCTTTGTAGATAAAAATGATGAATATAAAAAAGAAGCAATGTTGGAATCTGTTACGATAGAAAATATAAAAGTTACTACAGTGCCAGAAAAGGGAAATATTAAAGCCTATATGCCTAATAGCATAGATGGCTTGCCATATGATTACAAGGATACATATTTGGTAAAAGATAGTTTAACTTATACTGGAGCTAAAGAAAGCAACGAAAAAAACTTGGAAATAGGAAATCAAGGTGGTAAAGCCCTATTAGGAGTTGTTAATACTAATATAGGAACTTATACATCTAGTGAAGATAGGGGTACATCATATGATGGAACTCTTATAACTAAAGCAAATGCTAGTATGGATGAAATAAAATTTACAGTAAATTTTGATTTTATTATAAAGTCAAGAAATATAAAATACAAAGCTAATATATCCTTAGATTTACCATGTGGTAGCATAACAGAAAAAGGAACAGAGCAAATAGAAAAAACAGACATGAGTGATATAATTTTTAAAAGAATTAAGTAAATTTACTTGTCAAAAGGAGTAAAACATTATATAATCATAAACGGTATGAGGAAGTGTTTAACTTTTGTATGGAGGGCATTTCAATAGAAAACTGTGAACCTTGTCAGGGCTGGAAGGCAGCAGCAATAAGCAGAACTTTCTATGTGGAAGGCTTTCCATAGAGAAGTTAAAATACTAAATCTCATACCGTTTTTAAAATTATTTAAACGATATTCCTAAGGAAAGGAATGTGATAAATATGGAATATACAGCATTGTATAGGAAATTTAGACCACTTACTTTTGATGAAATAGTTGGACAAGAGCATATTGTAAAAACATTAAAAAACGAGATAATGTCGGGCAGAGTAGGTCATGCTTATTTATTTAATGGCGGCAGAGGTACAGGAAAAACTAGTGCGGCAAAGATTTTGGCAAGAGCTGTAAATTGCTTAAATCCTAAAGACGGAGAACCATGCAACGAGTGTGAAATATGCAAAGCTGCATTGGATGGATCTTTAACAGACATAGTAGAAATGGATGCTGCGTCAAATAATAGTGTAGAAGATATTAGGGCAATTAGGGATGAGGTTAATTTTTTACCTACACTTGCTAAATATAGAGTATATATAATAGATGAGGTTCATATGTTGTCTACAGGAGCTTTTAATGCGCTTTTAAAAACATTGGAAGAGCCACCAGCACATGTGAAATTTATATTAGCAACAACAGAGCCACAAAAGTTACCTGCAACAATTTTATCAAGATGCCAAAGGTTTGATTTTAAAAGAATTTCTGAAGAAAACTTAATAAAAAGACTGAATATTGTTTGCAAAGAAAGCAATATAGAAATTACACCAGAAGCAGTAGCAACAATTGCAGTACTAGCAGAAGGTGGAATGAGAGATGCATTATCTATATTGGAAAGATGCAATCAAGAAGATACAAAAATAACACAAGAAACAGTAAGAGAATTAATAGGTATTCCACAAATGTCTAGTGTTTATAATTTAACAAAAGCAATATTAAATAAAGATACACAAAAGGCTTTAGATACATTAAACACAATATTGGGTAGTGGAAAAGATTTGGAAAATCTCCTATGGGAATTAACTAAGTATATAAAAGATATTTTAATTTTTAAAGCAAAAGGAAATCTAGAAATATATACAGACGAAGAAAAACAACAAATAAATGAATTGGCGGAAAAAGTAACGAAAGAAGAGCTTATTGCAATAATATATGAGCTATCTAATTTAGCAAACCAAATAAAATGGGCAATGCAAAAAAATATTATGTTCCAAGTATCAATTATAAAGTTATGTAATTCATATAATTTGCCACAAGGAGATAGTGGAAACCAAGACATTGGAGAGCTAAAAAGTAAAATAGATTATTTAGAAAAAAAGATTAATTTATTAGAAAATGCTCCAAGAAGTAGCAACAAAAATACTGCTAATGTTGAAATGCAAAATAAAGATACAAGAATGAGCAAACCAGAGAAAAAAGCAGAACCTAAAACAATAGTAGCAGGTGAAAAGCTTGCAAACTGGCCACAGCTTGTGCAAAATATAAAGCAAACAGGAAAAATGCTTGTATACACTAATTTAATGAATAGTAATGCAGTGCAAATTAATGATATGACAGTTGGAATAAACTTTCCAAAAGGATTAACACCATTTGGAAAAACTATACTTGAACAAAATGAAAATATGAATGAAATTGTAAAACAGGTATCTATAGAATTAGGAAAGCCAATGAAAGTAAAACTATTAGATAATGTAGAAATAAAAGAACAAAAAATAAATCAAGTAGAAAGTTTAACTAAAGAGTTGGATTTACCAATAAATATAATAGACGAATAAGGAGGATATAAAAATGTCAAAAAGAGGAGGATTCCCAGGAATGGGAGGATTTGGAGGAATGAACATTAATCAGCTAATGAAAGAAGCTAAAAAAATGCAGGCTGATATGGAAAAATCTCAACAAGAATTAGGAGAAAAAGAATTTGAGGCTTCTGCTGGCGGCGGAGCTGTAAATGTAAAGGTTTCTGGAAACAAAGAGATAAAGGAAATAAAGATAAAGAAAGAAGTTGTAGACCCAGATGATGTAGAAATGTTGGAAGATTTAATTTTAACATGTGCTAACGAAGCTTTAAGGAAAGTAGATAGTGCACAAGCAGAATCTTTAGGAAAATTTAACATACCAGGACTAATGTAAGGAGCAAAAATGTCATACTATTCACCATCAATTGAGAAATTAATAGAAAGTTTTGAAAAATTACCAAGCATAGGCAGTAAAACGGCTGCGAGGCTAGCTTTTTATATTTTGAATGCATCTGAAGAAGAAACAAATGAATTTATTAAAAGCATACAAGATGCAAAAGCCAACTTAAAATATTGTTCGCAATGCTATAATATAACAGATACGGACCCATGCCCAATATGCAGCAATTCGGCAAGAGATAAATCTGTAATATGTGTAGTAGAAGATGTAAAAGATGTAGTTGCAATGGAAAGAACACATGAGTTTAAAGGAGTATATCATGTGCTACACGGCTCAATATCGCCAATGAATGGTGTAGGACCGGATGATATAAAAATAAAAGAATTACTTTCTAGATTAATGAATGGAAAAGTAAAGGAAATAATTTTAGCCACGAATCCACGTGTAGAAGGAGAAGCAACAGCTATGTATATTTCTAAATTAGTAAAGCCTTTAGGAGTAAAAGTAACAAGAATTGCACATGGAATTCCTGTTGGAGGAGATTTAGAATATACAGATGAAGTAACATTAGGAAAAGCCTTAGAAGGCAGGGTTCAATTATAAGGGATAAAATAAGATGATGTATTAATTTACACCATCTTGTTTTTTTCTTAAAACTACTTCACAAATGTCTTTTGTAGAATTCTTTTTGGCTAGTAGTTTAGTATTTATTTTCATTTTGGTTAGTTTTTGTTCGTCAGATAGCAAGCTAGAAATTATTGCATCATAATCATCTTTGTTTTTTAGCCATATTGCTACTCCGGCTTGTTCTAAAAATTCTGCATTTTCTTCTTCTTGACCTGGAATAGGGTTAATTAAAACCATTGGAAGTCCAGATGCTAAGCTTTCTGTAGATGTAAGCCCGCCCGGTTTGGTAACTACTAAATCTGATATGCTCATAAGTTCTGGTACTTGATGAGTGTAGGCTAAAACGGTAACATCGTTTTCGGCTTTCTCTTGTGAAACTAATTTATCAAAATCTTCTTTCATTTTTTCATTTTTTCCAGCAATAGCTACTATATGATATTGCTCTGTATGTTTTATAAATGATTGCAGTATTCTTACAGTTTTATCTCTACCAAGACCAAATTCGCCGCCACCGAAAAACAAGATTACTTTTTTATCTAAAGGCAAATTAAAAGATTTCTTTATCTCAGCTTTATCAAAATGCATTAAAAATCTATTTGATAAAGGGATTCCGCTTGCGAAAATTTTATCTTCAGGTATTCCAACAGAAACAAGATAATTCTTCATCTTATTATGTGCTACGAAAAAGTAATCCACATAATCTTTACCAACAAGCCATTGGTCATGTGGTGCAAAATCTGTCATTATTGTAGATAACGTACATGAGCACAAGCCGCGCTTTTTTAAGTAGCTAATCATCTGGCTAGAAAATGGATGTGTTGAAATTATTGTGTCTGGAGAATATTCATTTAAAAGCTTTAGGAGTTTTCGTGCTAATAATTTGTTTGAATCTGAGCTTAATTTAGCAAGAGGTCCTTTTTGCGATAAATTATAAACTTCTCCCCATGCCCAAGGAAATTTTTTTGCCATTTCTTTGTAGGCTGTAGTTGTAATTTTATTTAATGGCTTATTAACATATAACATACAATCTACTAATTTTACTTCATAATCTTCATAATTTGATTCTATATATTGTTTCAAAGAATTTGCTGCAGATAAATGCCCTCCACCATAGGAAGCATAAAATATTAAAATTTTTTTCATTTTTTCCCCCATATATTATATGTATATTTAAATACAATTAAATTTTAACATATATTAACAAAAAATAAAACAAAAAATCAAAAATAATGAATAACAAAGAAATTATGGAAAATAATAAAAATAAAAAAGGAGAATGCTATGAATAAAATAATGATTAAGATATTATTAACGGTTATTGTAATAATTGCAGGAATTTTTTTATGGATTTTTGGAAATAAAGAAAAAAATATTGTTGAAGCGGCAAGTAATTCTAATTCGACATCTAATGTACAGCTAATGGCAAGAGCGATAAATGGAGAAGCTAGGGGGGAACCGTATGAAGGACAAGTAGCAGTTGGAGCAGTAATCATGAATAGAGTAAAAGATTCAAATTTTCCGAATACTATAGCAGGTGTAATATATGAGGCTGGAGCGTTTACTGCAGTTTCGGATGGTCAAATAAATGTGCCAATAAAGGAAGGCTCTACAGTAGTAAAAGCTGCTAGAGATGCCATAAATGGTTGGGATCCAACTGGAGGAGCAATATATTATTACAACCCAGATACAGCAACAAATAAATGGATTTGGTCTAGGCAAACGATTAAGGTTATAGGAAAGCATAAATTTTGCAAATAATTTAAAGGAGGAATAATAGTGAAAAAGTTTTTTAATGAAAATAAAAAAATGATATGGATAGTAGGAACATTAATAATTCTTACAATTATTTTTGGCCTTGCAGTATATTCATATAGGGAAAATAAAAAATACAGAATTGCTAAAGAGAACGAATACAATAAAGCTTTTTATGAGTTAGTGGATAATGTACAAAATGTAGAAACATATTTGGCAAAAGCAATAATATCAACATCTCCAGAGCATGGAGCTGAAACATTAACAAATGTATGGAGGGAGGCAGGAATAGCGCAGAGCTGTTTATCGCAGTTACCACTTACTAGCAGCCAATTAGGAAACACTTCAAAATTTTTAAATCAAATAAGTGATTATAGTTATTCTTTATCAAGAAAAAATATGGATGGAGAAAGCTTAACACAAGATGATTTAAATAATATCAAGGAGTTGCACAAATATAGCGTGGATTTAGAAAATACATTAAATCAATTATCAACAGATTTGAATGATGGAAGAATTAAATGGAGCGATTTAACAAATACAGATATAGTTTCATATGCAACACAAGTTAGCTCAATTACAAGTGATAGCTTTTCTTCATTGGAAGAGAATTTTCACGAGTATTCAGGTTTAATATATGACGGAGCTTTTTCAGACCATATGACATCAGCCGAGAAGAAAGGATTAACTGGTGATGATATAGATGAAAACAGGGCAAGAGATATAGCAAAAGATTTCTTTGGAAGAGACAATGTAGAAGAAATTACTTCAATAACTTTTTCAGAAAATGCAGATATTCCGTCATTTGATATGAATATAAAACTAAAAGGTGATAATACTGCAACAATGTCTGTATCTAGAAAAGGTGGACATATAATATTCTCAAATTACAATAAGCTTGTAAACGCAGAAACAATTTCACAAGAAAAAGCAGATGAGATAGGTAAAGAATTTTTAATAAATCATGGTTATACAGACATGAAAGAAACTTATTATTTAAAGGAAAATGGAATAGTAACAATAAATTATGCGTACAAGCAAGTAACTGAAAATGGAGAAGAAGTGACAATATATCCGGATTTAATAAAGCTAAAAATTGCATTGGATGATGGAAGTGTTTTAGGAATAGAAACAACAGGATATTTAAATTGCCATACAATTAGAGATGTATCACAAGTAGAAATAACAAGAGAAAAGGCAAAAGAACAATTAAATAAAGAATTACAAATAGAAAGTGAAGGTTTAGCAATAATTCCAACAGAATGGAAAACAGAAATTTTGTGTTGGGAATTTAAAGGAAAAGTAGAGGATAATGAGTTTTTAGTTTATGTAAATGCTAAAACTGGCGAAGAAGAAGATATTTTAGTAATAGTAAATACTCCAAATGGAACATTAACACATTAAAAGTAAATTGTGAGGTTTGCTAATGGCTAGTAAGAAAAAGGCAACATAACAAACATAAGAAATATAGTTGCAATAAATAAAGAGATAAATAAAATGTGAAACAATTTTTGTTTTTTTATCAAAAAAGTTTCGCATTTTTTATATGTGTTAAGCTGTTGCAAATTTTAAATTACTAGAATATAATAATAAAAAATTGAAGAATGTGAGATGAACATAATAATGGAAAATACTAATTTAACTTTAAAAGAAATAATAGATGTAACAAATGGAAATTTAGTATATGGAAATGAAAATGAAGAGTGTATAAGCTTTGAAAGAGATACAAGAGCAATAAAAGATGGTGATATTTTCATAGGCTTTAAAGGAGAAACAGTTGATGGTGGAATACGATATAAAGAGGCCTTAGAAAATGGCGCAAAGGGCTGCATAATAAATAAAGGTGCAAATGAAAATTTAGAAAAAATAGAAAATAAATTTATATTAGAAGTAGAAGATACTATTTTAGCAACGCAGCAAATAGCTAAATTAAAGAGAAAAAAGTATAATATTCCAGTTGTAGCAATTACTGGAAGTGTAGGAAAAACAAGCACTAAAGATATTATAGCAAGTGTTGTTTCTGAAAAGTATGATGTGCTAAAAACACAAGGTAATATGAATAATCATATTGGATTACCGATGACAATTTTAGGATTAAGAAATCACACAGCTATGGTTGTTGAAATGGGAATGAATCATTTTGGCGAAATAAGTACATTAACTAAAATAGCAAAACCAACTATAGCAGTAATTACAAATGTTGGTACTGCACATATTGGAAATTTAGGCTCAAGAGAAAATATATTAAAAGCAAAATTAGAAATATTGGAAGGCCTTAGCAAAGATGGAACTGTTGTAATCAATAATGATAATGATTTATTACATAAGTGGTATTTGGAAAATAAAGATAATTATAATATTGTTACATATGGAATAGAGAATGATAGTATGGAAAAAGCTCAAGATATTAATTATTTAGAGAGCAGTAGCAAATATAATTTGAAGAATGAAGGTGTAATAGAAGTACCAGTTGGAGGAGAAGCCTTTGTTTACAATAGTTTAGCAGCAATTAGTGTGGGAAAAGCATTAGGAATAAGCATGGACAAAATAAAGCAAGGAATATTAAAATTTGAGCTTACAAAGATGAGATTGGATGTACAAAAATCAAGCAAAGGTTACACGATAATAAATGATTGTTACAATGCAAATTATGATTCTATGAAATCTGCATTACAATATTTAAATAGAACACCAGGAAATAGAAAAATAGCAGTGCTTGGAGATATGCTTGAATTAGGCGATTTCTCTAAAAAATTGCATGAAGGTGTAGGAAATGCAGTTGTAGAAAATAAAGTGAATATATTAATTACAGTAGGAAAAGAAGCAAAAAACATTGCTAAAATTGCAATGAAAAATAATGTAGAAACATATGAATATACTGATAACAATTCTGCAATTTCAAAATTAAAAGAAATATTAGAACCAGAGGATGCTGTGCTAGTAAAAGCATCAAATTCAATGAATTTTAAAGAGATTGTAAGTGCTATAATGTAGCATTTATATAAATGTTTTAAAACAATAATTATTGTTTTAAACGTATATTAATATTTAGAGGTATAAAAATGAAAAAAATTAAAGTAGGAGTAATTTTTGGAGGACAATCAACAGAGCATGAGATTTCAGTAATTTCAGGAAGTTCTGTAATTAAAAACTTAAACAAGGAGAAATACCAAATTTGTCCAATATATATAAGTAAAGGGGGCAATTGGTATAAGTATACAAAACCGGTAGAAAATGTAGAAATATTTAGCATAGGCGAAGAACCTAAAGAATTAGAAAAAATAGATAATGTATTTGAAATATTAAAAGAGCAAGAAGTTATAGTTCCAGTATTACATGGATTATATGGAGAAGATGGAACTATACAAGGATTGTTAGAATTATTAAAAGTACCATATGTGGGCTGCAAGGTGCTAGCATCTGGAATATGTATGGATAAAGTATATGCAAAAATAATATTTGAAAAAGCCAAACTAAATCAGGCAAATTATGTGGTAATAAGTTCAGATAAAAAAAACGAATATACATATATAGATGAAGAAATGAACCATAGACAAGTAAAAGAATACGAAATAGCAAAAATTGTAGAAGAAAAGTTAAACTATCCAGTATTTGTGAAACCATCAAACTCTGGTTCATCAGTAGGTGTAAATAAGGCAAATAATTCAGAGGAATTAATAGAAAACATAGAAATTGCAAGTAAATATGATAAAGAAATTTTAATAGAGCAAGGGATAATAGGAAAAGAAGTAGAATGTGCAGTACTAGGAAACGAAAATGTAGAAGCAACATGCGTAGGACAAATAATGTCTGCAGATGAATTCTATGATTACGATTCAAAATACAAAAATTCGGAATCAAAAACTGTTATACCAGCAAAAATTGATACAGAAATATCAGAAAAAATAAGGAATATGGCAGTAAAAGCATTCAAAGCAGTTGGAGGCAGAGGTCTTTCTAGAGTTGACTTTTTTGTAGAGAATGGCACTGATGAAATATATATAAACGAAATTAATACAATGCCAGGATTTACTACCATAAGCATGTATCCAAAATTGTGGGAACATGCAGGATTAAATTATTCTGAATTATTAGATAAATTAATAGAACTAGCAATGTAATAAAAGATAAGAGGAGAATGTATGGAATTAATTGATAAAATAAAACAAGAATTGAAAGAAAGTTTGTCAGAGAAAAGATATATACATTCATTAGGAACAATGGAGAGAGCCGAAGAACTTGCAAAAATTTATGGGGTAGACGTAGAAAAAGCAAGATTGGCAGGGCTTACACATGATATAGCAAAGGAAATGACTAAAGAAGAAAGTTTGCAATACATTAAAGAACATAATATAGAAATTGATGAAATAGAAGAAATAAATGTAAAGTTGTTGCATGGTAAGATTGGAGCGAACATGGTAAAAGAAAAATATGGACTTTGCCAGGAAATTCAAGATGCCATTTTATACCATACAACAACAGATAAAAACATGGACATGCTTGCCAAAATAATATATGTGGCAGACAAAACGGAGAATAATAGAAAATCGAAAGAATTTGACATTGAATATGAGAGAGAATTAGCTAATAAAGACATAGATGCAGCAATAATTTATATACTAGATGGCAACATAGAAGAAATAATTAAAAAAGGCAAATTAGTACATCCTAAGGCGATAGAAACAAGAAATAGTTTATTAATTAGGAGAGGAGAGATTGGAATGAAAAACAAAGGAGAAAAAGGTGTTACTTTAGTAGCTCTTGTTATAACAATAGTATTACTTTTAATACTAGCTGGAATAAGCATAAAATTTACATTAGGGGACGAAGGAATAGTAAAAAGAGCACAAAATGCAGCTAATGATTATAAAGACCAAATAGAAGGAATAGCAAGCCACATAAATAATGTGGATGATTGGATAGATGAGAATGTGGACAAGGTTAAAAATGAAGTAAACAAAAAAGCTGATGCTAATGGAACAATAAATGGTAAAGAAGCAGGAACAAACAATCCAATAATTCCCAAAGGTTATACTCCGATAGATGCTGGAGATGCAAAGTGGGGAAATGGAAGCTCTGCTCCAACACAAAATTCAGTAGACCATGGATTGGTAATAAGAGATGATGCAGGTAATGAATGGGTATGGGTACCAGTAGAAGCAAGTGTGCTTTCAGGTATGTATGTAACTTCAAATGATGGAATAGCAATATCAGGAGACGTTGGAGTAACAACAAAAATATATACAAAAACAACAACGATAGGAAGAACTGGAGATACAGTAACCATATCAAGAAGTACACCAAATACAACAGATTATAGAGAACCAGATTTAATAGTAGGAAGTGATGGCGCAAGTTGCGATAAAGAGGAGTCTTACTATAAAACAATATTAGGATTTGATACTCCAAAAGCAATGGCGGAAGCATTTACAATAGATTATGCAAATATGATAACAAGTATCCAAAAATACGGAGGATTTTATATTGGAAGATATGAGTTATCAAATGAGGGCGTCCAAAAGGGTAAAGCAACATTAAGAAATACAAATTGGTATGAATTATATAAAAAATGTGTAACATTAAATGCAAGTGGAAAAGTAGAAAGTAGAATGATATGGGGAATTCAATGGGATTTGACATGTGATTTCATATCTAAAAAAGGAGAGCAAAAAAGTATAACAAATTCTACAACATGGGGAAATTATAGTAATAGTACAGGAAATGCAGCTGTAATGGATGGAACAACACAAAAGTATGGAAGTGATCAAGTAACAGGCTATAGTGAATATTGGAAAGCTAATAATATATACGACCTAGCCGGAAATTGGTGGGAATGGACACAAGAGGCGTATAGTACTTACGGCCGCGCTTACAGAGGTGGCGCTTATGACCATGATGGCTCAGACTATCCAATGTCTTACCATGACAGATACAATGCGACGCTTACATCACCAATTAGTTCTCGTCCCACTTTAATAATAAAGTAGGAGTGTTTAATTTTAACTGTGCAAATCATGGTAAACATTCTCGTGTTTAAATTTATATAAATCCCTCTTAAAGTCTTCAAAATACTAATATTTTGTGATATAATAAAGCCACCATGTTATGGGAGGACGTTAAATGATTTTTAAAGACTACTATAAAATATTAGGATTAGACACAAATAAAGTAAATATAGATGAAATAAAAGTGGCTTACAGAGAGCAAGCTAAAAGGTATCATCCAGATGTAAATCTTGGCAACAAAAGTGCAGAAGAGCGTTTTAAAGATATAAATGAAGCATATAATAAATTGTCAGATGCAGCGTCAAAGAAAAAATATGATAGAATGTGGAATTCTAAAATAGGAAAAAAGAGAGCTCGCGAAGAGAAAAAAGAAACTAAAAAAGTATCTGCAGCAGAAGAAGTTCTGAATATGTTCTTTGGGGCTCAAGCAGATAAATCAACAGTAAATAAAAAAGCAGTTAAAACAAAGAATATTCCAGTTCAAGGAGAGAATATCGAAACAGAAATAGATGTAACTATCGAAGAAGCATTTTATGGGAATGTGAAGAAAATATCTTTAAGAACTGTTGAAGGAAAAATGAAAACATTTGAAATAAAAATTCCAGAGGGAATTAGAGATGGTGAAAAAATTAGACTTATAGGTCAAGGAAAAGCAGGAAAAAACGGCGGAAAGAACGGAGATTTGCTAATAAAAACAAGAATAGTAAATGACAACAACTTTAAACTAGTTGGAACAGATATATATTCGCAAATATTAGTTACTCCATGGGAAGCAGTTTTAGGGGCCAAAGTAAATGCAAATGCAATAGACGAGGAAATAGCAGTATATATACCAAAAGGCAGTGAAACAGGAGAAGAAATAAGTATCCCTGGAAAAGGTTATAAAGACGGAAAAGGCGGCAGAGGAAATTTAATATTACAAGTAAAAATTATGATTCAAAAAAATATATCAAACGAAGAAAAAGAATTATATAAAAAATTGAAGAAAATATCTAAATTTAATCCAAGGCAGTCATTTATGTAGTATACATAAATATGTTGACAAAAACAACCAATCATTGTATAATAAAGAAGTATGCTGGAGCATAACTATGCTAAGGATAAAATATGAACGAATCATATGGAGGTAAAAAATGGATAATATACAAGGAAAACATTTTAGTATAACAGATCCAAAGAATGTAAACACAGTAATTTATCAAATAAATAGAACAGAAAAAGAATTCGAAGAAAATTCTCCAAAGTACACTCTTGAAAGATTAAAAACAAGAAAAGAATTAGTTGGAGAAAATACCAGAAGAACATTCTATGTTGATAATCCAAAAGAAGATGGAAATCAACTTGTAATATTATCATTCGCTCCAGAAAAAGTTGTAGTAAATATGGGAATTTTAAATAAGGATGAAGTTAAGATTTCTAAAAGGCCTGTACCAGTGAAATTTGACACTTTATATTCAGAAAAAGAAACTGAATATAAAAATGTAAGATATACACCAAATTTACAAAGGCCAATAACTATAATTGACCCAGAAACAACTGAAGAAGTAAAGCCAGTGCTTTACTTTGATAAAGAAACTAATGAAGTTAGAGGAAAATGTAAATTAAAACCATATAAATCTTATTTCGCATTTGAAGTAAGAGATGATAGTTAGGGGGAACTTATTAATGAGTGACAAAAAAGGAGCTACAAGTGGAGCTGTGATAATAGCAGGTATGGAGTTTGAAACAGATGAAAGAAACAAAGTAAAACCAGAAGGAAAAGTAGAAATAAAGGGAATACAACCAGGTGAACCAACAATTTCTATTCCACTAGTACCAAATAAGGAAAGAGAAGAAGTTAGAGACTAGTTGAAACACAAGAAAAGGTGAGTTTTATATGAATTATAAAGTAGAAAAGGTTTTAAAAGATAGTAAAAAATACATAATAGTTTTCTTAATACTATGGCTAGTGATAGACATGGTATTAATTGCGCCTATTGCGGTATCAATAGCAAGTGCAACAAATGACGGTAAAGTAAGCATGGAAATATTTTTTGATAATTTCTTTAAAGAGCTAACAAGTTTTACGTCTATCTTTAGAGTATTCAATTCAGCTACAATAGCAATTTTTGGGAAAGCCACATTATGGATGACTTTAATAGTTGGAATATGTATAATGATAGGAATGATAAAGTCAAAACCTAAAAATGAATTTACAGATATTGAGCACGGTTCAAGTGATTGGTCTGAAGGTGGAGAGCAATATAGAATATTAAGCAGAAAATCAGGAATTATATTAGCAGAAAATAATTACTTGCCAGTAGATAAAAGAGGAAACGTAAACGTATTGGTAGTAGGACGGTTCAGGTTCTGGTAAATCTGCATCATATTCAATACCAAATGCATATCAAAAATTAGGTTCATATGTATTTACAGACCCAAAGGGTGAATTATATGATAAAACAGCTGGATATCTTAGACAACAAGGATATAACATAAAAATATTAAACCTAGTAAATCCAGAAAATAGTGATGGATACAATCCATTATTTCATATAAAAAACAATATAGATGTAGACGTTATTGCAAACACAATTGTAAAAGGTCAACAGTCTGAAGGAAAGCCATCAGACCCATTTTGGGAAGACATGGGTGAAATGCTATTAAAAGCATTGATTTATTATTTAATGGCAGCAAGACCAAGAGAGGAGCAGAATTTAGCTTCTTGTGCTGAATTGGTAAGAGCCGCAAACAATAATGGAGGAAGTAACCTTCTTACAGATCTTATGAACGAATTGCCTTTCGACCATCCAGCTAGAATGAATTACAAATCAATAGAAATAGCATCAGAAAAAACATATTCATCAATACTAAGCACATTACAATCAAAATTAGGAAAATTCGATTCAGAGGAAATTGCAAATGTTACTTCTACGAATACCATAGATTTTGAAGAATTAGCAACACAAAAAACAGCATTATATGTTGTTTCATCAGATACACATACAGCATATAATTTCTTATTAACAATATTCTTTGCTCAAATGATACAGCATTTGTATGATTTTGCAGATAAGCAACCAGATGGCAAATTGCCAGTGCCAGTATTCTTTATACTAGACGAGTTTGCAAATATAGGTCAAATACCAGATTTTGATAAGAAAATATCTACAAGTAGAAGTAGAAAAATTTCATTTAGCGTTATATTGCAGAACCTAGACCAGTTAAAAGCAGTGTATGAAAAATCTGCAGAAACAATAATTGGTAACTGTGATACACACGTATTTTTAGGAAGTAATTCACCAGAAACTTGTGAATATTTTTCAAAACAATTGGGAGAGAAAACAATTTCTAGAGATAGTAAATCGGTAAATAAAGACAAACAACATCATAAGCAAGGCTATAGCGAATCAGACCAAATAATGGCAAGAGCATTGATGACACCAGATGAATTAAGAAGAATGGACAATGATTTGTGTATAATTTTTGAAAAAGGATTAAAACCAGTTAAGGCAAAAAAATATTATTATTTTGAAAAGCCTATGGCAAGAGATTTATCAAGAAATGTAATAAGCCATAATGAATTTGATGCTGGAGTAAGAGGAGAATGGAGAAAATTCAATCCATATAATCCATACAAGGCAGGAAACGAAAATAAAAAAGAACAAGATTTAAGAGTAGAATCTTTGGATGACTTGTTTATAGATGATGACGAGAAAAAAGAGGCTAAACAAGAAGCTCCTGTGTTACCAATGGAAGATAACACTCCACAGGAAGAAGAATTATTTAGCGAAGATTTACAGAAACAGCTAGAAGCAAAATTTGATGAGCTTTTTGGACCAATAGATGATAATAATGAATAACTACTTTTACAGTAGTTATTTTTTTGAAGAAAATAACAAACAAATGTTTTTAAAACTATTGACTATGAAAAAAGAGTATGATATAAAAATATATAGTAAGGAAAGTGATAATATGAAATTTTTACATATGGCAGATATACATTTAGATAGCCCATTTGCAACTTTGGCAGGCAAAGAAGGTCTTTCACAAGAAAGAAGATTAGAACAAAGAAAAGTAATGAAAGATATAGTGGAATACATAAAAAACAATGATATTCCGTACTTATTCATTGCAGGGGATTTGTACGAACAAGAGTATATTAGAAAGTCAACTATAGAATATATAAACGATTTGTTTAAGCAAATACCTGATACTAAAATATTTATAACTCCAGGAAATCATGACCCATATATAAATAATTCTTTTTATAAAACATTTAATTGGAACGATAATGTTCACATTTTTACAGATAAGCTAGAAAGAATAAAATTAGAAGAAGCTGATATATATGGTTATGGATTTAATGATTTTTATATGGAAAATAAGTACGAGAATATCAAAATAGAGAATCCAGATAAAATAAATATCTTAATAACTCATGGAAGTGTAGATGGCGGAAATGATGAGAATAGGCAATATAATCCTATGAACAGCAGAATTTTGAAAAACATGGGGTTTGATTATGTTGCGTTGGGGCATATACACAAGCCTAGCTATCAAGATTATGATAACCAAAAAATAATATATCCGGGCTCAACAATTTCACTAGGATTTGATGAGCTTGGAAAAAGAGGCTATATTTTAGCAGATGTAGAAAAAAGCTCTATGAAATTAGAGTTTATAGAATCAAAAGCTAAAACTTTTGAAGAAATAAAACTTGATTTAACTAACATAAATTCTGTGGAATCTTTATTGGAAGCTATAGAAAAATTGGATTTAGATGAAGCAAAATTTTATAAAATCTTACTAGTTGGAAAAAGAAATTTTGAAGTAAATCCGTATGAGCTTGCCAAAATAATAAAACAGGAAAATATTATAAAAATAAAAGATCAAAGTGTAATAAACTACAATATAGAAGAAATAGCAAAACAAATTAATTTGAAAGGATTGTTTGCTAAAAATATTCTAAATAAAATTGAAACGCAAAACGATGAGGCAGAAAAAGAGAATTTAATGAAAGCCTTCGAAATAGGCATAGAGATATTAAACAAATAGAGGTGAAATTGTTGAAAATCAATAATATTAAGATAAATTCTTATGGAAATATACACGATAAAGAAATGAAATTTACAGATGGAATAAATATAATAAAAGGAAAAAATGAAAGCGGAAAATCTACTATTTTAAATTATATAGTTAGTATGTTTTATGGAATATCAAAAAACAAAGATGGAAACAAACTATCAGATTATGAAAAATATAAACCTTGGAGAGGAGAAGAGTTTTCTGGAAAAATAGAATATAATTTAGATTCTGGAGAAAAGTTTGAGGTATTTAGAGATTTTAATAAAAAAAATCCACAAATATACAACGAAAATTATGAAAACATATCTGATAAATATAATGTAAATAAAAAAGATGGAAATCAATTTTTTCTTATGCAAACAAATGTAGAAAAACCAATGTATTTATCGACTGTTGTATCTACACAGCAAGATGTAAGGCTAGACGAAAAAAATCAAAATATGCTAGTTCAGAAAATAACTAATTTAGCTGGAACGGGAGAAGATAATGTTTCGTATAAGAAAGCTGTTACAAAGCTGCAGGAAAAAATAAGAGACGAAATAGGTACAAGCAAAACATCTTTAAAGCCAATAAACATAGCTCAAAATCAACTAAACAATATTGAAATGGAAATAAAGAAAATAGAGCCTTATGAAAACGAAAAATACAGTATAGACGAAGAAAAAAATAAGGCAAAAAAAGAGGTAGAAAGTCTTGAAAATGAGAAAAAATTAGCTGTAGATTTAAAGGCTATATATGAAGAGCAAAATACAACGATTCAAGAATTAGAATTAAAGAAAAAAGACAAAACAGATAATTTGTATAACTTAAACATTTTACAAGACAAAGAAAAAACATATGAAAAGAGCAAAGAAGAAATATTAAAGAATCTTCAAGAAGCAGATGAAATAAAGAAAGCAAAAGAAGCAGAGCTTGAGAATTTAGTAGAAAAAGAGGAACCTAAAAAAAGAGAAAATAATTCCGTTTTCTTTATTATAGAATTGCTATTAATTATTTTACTAATTTTAAATGTATTCTTTATAAAATTAAACGTAATTAATATTTGTTCTGCAGTAGTAATTTTATTAACATTTGTAATACACATAATAAAAGTTAGTCAAATAAAAAATAAGAATAAAAAAATATTAGCAGAAAATGCTAGAAAGTTAGAACAACAAAGAGAGTCATTAGCACGCAAAATTCAAGAAGTAGATTCGGACATACAATTATTACAAAATGAAGAAAAAAGTAACAATGAAGAATTATCAATGGCTAAAGGAAAGATAGAATTACTTGCTAAAAAAATAAATGAAGAAACAGCATCAATAAGAGAGATGGAAGATAAAATAAAGAATAATTTAAATACATCAAAGAAAAATTTAGAGGAAAAATATAGTCAAGAAATAGGTGCCTTTAGACTTGCTGAAATATTGGGAACAGAAAATATTAATTATGAATTACAATCAATAGAAAACAAATTAAATACAAGTGTTTTAAAATTAAAAACTCTTGAAATAGAAGAGAAAAATATATTGCCACAGCTAGAGAAATTAATAGTATTAAAAGAGAAGCAAGTTTCAACTAATGAAAGAATAGAAGAATTGAAACAGTATCAAAAAATAATAAATATAGCTTTAGAAAATTTATCAGAAGCGTATGAAGAAATGAAAACAACAATTACTCCAAAATTCACACAAAATTTATCGCAAAATATGTCTAAAATATCGAATGGCAAATATGATAAAGTTTCTATAAATGATGAAACTGGTATGATAGTTGAAAATAAAAATGGAGAGTATGTGGAGGCTTATAAATTAAGTACTGGAACAATAGATCAATTATATTTATCTTTGAGATTATCGATGATTGATGAGATATCCAAAGAGAAATTACCAATAATTTTAGATGAAACATTTGCATATTTTGATGATGAAAGAATAAAAAACGTTCTTGAATATGTAATAAATGATTTGAAAGAACGCCAAACAATAATATTAACATGTTCAAACAGAGAAATAGAAATTTTAAAAGAATTAAAACTAAATTATAATTTAATAGAAATATAAAACAAGATGAAATTGTAAATGATTTTTGTTTTATGAAACAGGATGTGTCTAAAAAGATGCATCCTTATTTTCGTGAAGAAGGAAAATAAATAAAACAGATTATAGAGAGCCGGATTTAGTAACTAGTTATGATAAAAAGGAGTCTTACTATAAAACAATATTGGGATTTGATACTCCAGAAGCAATGGCAGAAGCATTTACAGCAGATTATGCAAATATGATAAGTAGCATAAAAAAATACGGAAGTAAGCAAGTAACAGGATATAGTGAACATTGGAAAGCAAATAATATATACGACATAGCTGGAAATTGCTATGAATGGACCCAAGAGGTGTGCGATATCAACTACCGTGCTTTCAGAGGCGGCTTTTGTTACAACTCTGGCACTCCATCATCTTTCCGTTACAAAGACAATGTGAGCTACAGCTACATCAGCAACATACGGTTCTCTTCCACAAGTTATTCAAATAAAACAACTTAAACCTTGAAAATACTAAAAAAATGGTATATAATTTTTATTATTAAATTAAAGATGGGAGATTTTTATGTTTCAAAAATTAGAGGCAGTAGAAAAGAGATATGAAGAATTAAATAAAAAAATAGCAGATCCAGAGATAATTGCAAGAACTAGCGAATGGACTGGATATATGAAGGAACATGCAGAAATAGAAGAAGTTGTTCTTAAATATAAAGAATATAAGAAAGTATTGCAACAATTAGATGATGCGGAAGCTATGCTAAGTGATCCAGAAATGAAAGAATTGGCAGAAGAAGATATCAAATCAGCAAAAGAGCAAATTCCAAAATTAGAGGAAGAATTAAAAATATTATTAATTCCTAAAGATCCAGATGATGATAGAAATATCATATGTGAAATAAGAGGCGGTGCTGGTGGCGACGAAGCAGCATTGTTTGCAGGAACTTTATTTAGAATGTATTCTATGTATGCAGAAAGAAAACATTGGAAAATAGAAGTACTAAACGAAAATGAAACAGGTTTAGGTGGATACAAAGAAATTTCATTTATGGTAACCGGAAAGGGAGCATATAGCAGATTAAAATTTGAAAGTGGAGTTCACAGAGTACAAAGAGTTCCAGAAACAGAAGCAAGTGGAAGAATCCACACATCAACTGCTACTGTTGCAGTACTACCAGTGGTAGAAGATGTACAAATAGAAATAAATCCTGCAGATATAAAATTAGAAGTTTTTAGAGCTTCTGGTGCAGGAGGACAACACGTTAATAAAACATCTTCAGCAGTAAGGCTTATACACGTTCCTACAGGAATCGTTGCAGAATGCCAAACAGAAAGATCACAAACTCAAAATAGAGAATATGCTATGAAGTTGTTGAAATCAAGATTATATGAAAAAGAAAAACAAGAACAAGATTCAAAATTGGCAAAAGAAAGAAGAAGCCAAGTAGGAAGTGGAGATAGAAGCGAAAAAATACGTACTTATAATTACCCACAAGGAAGAATAACAGACCACAGAATAGGATTTAGCATATATCAAATGGAAGACTTTCTAAATGGCAACTTAGATGAAATGATTGATAATTTAACTGCAGCAGATAGAGCAGAAAAATTAAAAGGCTCTGAAGAAGAATAATAAAATAATTATTGCATATCTATAAAATAGAATTATTTTAAATTTAAATGATTTTTCTAAATATAGGTTTACAATAGATATGTCACAGTAAATATAAAAAAGGAAATACCGATGTG
>USEX01000015.1 GCA_900553755.1 uncultured Clostridium sp. | reverse complement strand
GCCTATCCCCATGAATACAATATTAGAAATCTTATCTTGTATATCCTGTTCAACTGCAAGTATTTGCTCAACTATTTCACCTGGTGTAAGATTTCTTATGAAAGGGATTCCTGTTGAAGCACAGAATTTGCATCCCATTTTGCATCCAATTTGTGATGATACACATATTGTTTTGCCATGGTGGTACTCCATTAGAACACTTTCTATTGCATTTTCATCTAGTACATCAAATAAATACTTCTTTGTACCATCTTTTGATTCTAATTTTTTTAATATTTTGAAATTGCATATTGTGTAGTTTTCTTTTAGCTTTTCTCTTAATTCTAATGATAAATTTGTCATTTCATCAAAATCTTTTACTTTATCTACATATAGCCATTTAAATATTTGTTCTGCTCTAAATCCTTTTTCTCCTATGCTTATCATCTCTTCTTTTAAATCCGATAAATCATAGTCTTTTATATTTTTCATATATAATGCTTTCACTTTCTATATTCATTTTTAATTTATTAAGTTATATCATACTGCAATATCTTTTTCAATATTTATGATGTTCACTTAATAATTAATTTATTCTACTTTTTACTTCTTCTAATCTTTGGTTATATGCATCCATTATCTCTTTTTCGTAAGCTAGTTCTGGCTTTTCTATTCCAAGCATAGCAAGTATTTTCTTTGTTAATAACGGATTGAATATTAAAATTGGTCCTAATACATAAGTTGCAATTAAATTATTTATTTTTATTCCTTCCAATTTGCTTTCCTTATTTAAGCCTATTCCTCCAATTACTTGTGCAAAATAGTTATTTGAATTATCGGAATATGCCATTGTAAATTGGTCTTTGTATCCTATTATTTCTATATCTTCATACTTTCCCAGGAACATGCTGCTATGTCTAGCCATCATATTTCTTTTTGCATATAAATCTAATATTCCTAATGCATCTATTTTACTTCCGTCTTCGTTTTCTATGTATTTACCAAAAATTTCTGGTGCATTTCCTGTTAGTAAAAATACCACATTTTTATCTATTAATTCTTGTATTCTTTCTTTATATGGTAATAATTTTTTTATTACTAATTCTTGTGTTCTTTCTGTCATCGGAGCCATGTATATCATATTTATATCTTCTTTAACAAATTTAGGTTCATCAGATATATTTGTATAATATATTTTACAATTTTCTCCTAAGCATCTTTCTAGATATTTTATATTAAACAAGTCTCCATATAGGTTGCAAACTTCTGAAAACAATACTTCTATTTTTACCATTATTTTGCCTCCTTTATTGCATCTCTAATTCTCTGTTTTAATTTTTCTGCCACATCATACTTATATAATTCAAACAATACATATATTGTTTTGTCTTTATCTAATGATAGGTATTTATAAGTATCTAGCTCTTCTTTCTCACAGATTATTTTATCTTTATCTATTCCTGCTAGCAATAGTCTTATATAATAATCTTTGGCTCTAATTCCTCCAACTATTATTTTTTCTATGTTATCGTCTTTTAAAAATTCAAAATCTGTATCATAAATCCATGTTAAATTTTCTACAGAGTCTTTTGCATCATAAGCATCATCTAATATTAAAACAACTTCCTTTTTGCCTGGCTCTTTGCTTATATAATCAAATACACATGATGTAGCAATTGAGTTTTGACCTTTTGTCATGTTGCTTATTAGTTTTACTCCATTTATTTCTTCTTTTGTATATCTTGTTTCTGTAATTTTTAAGTCTTTAAATAATTCCTGCACTTTTTCAGCAGACAGTCCAAATTCTCTTAGTAGAGTAATTACTGCAGCCATATTGTAAATATTGAATATGCTGTTGTTTAATAGCTTATATTCTGTTTCTATTTCTGTATGTTTAACTGTTAGAATTTCTTTTTCATAATCTATATTCGTTACTAAATAATCTGCTTCCTTAGATTTAAAATCACAATTAGGGCAATACGCATTTCCTATATGATTATATTTCACATAGTTGTATTCTAGCTTTGTTTGGCAGTTTGGGCAAATTCTTATATCGTTTATTATGTTTCTACTCTCTTTCAAATCGCCTTCTTGCTTTCCAACACCAAAGTACACTTTCGCATTATTTTTTCCTAAAGCGCTGCTTATTAAATCGTCTGCATTTAATATTAATTTTGTTTCTTCTGGCAAAGCATTATTTATAACATTAAATATAAACTCTGGATGTGCATTTCTTTTTATTGAGTCTCTTAATAGATTGTTGCACACTAGATATGTAGGCTTTAAATATGGATAGATTTTAGGCGAACTTCTTTCATCTATTTCTAATACTGCAATATCTGCCTTTACCTTTTGGCTAATTGTAACATTTTTTATTAAGCTGCTTGCTATTCCTGCATTTATGTTTGAGCCAAATCTATTATTTAATACAGTATAACCACATTTTTCTAGGCAGTCTGTAATTAAATTTGATACAGTTGTCTTTCCATTTGTTCCTGTTACACCAATGATTATTTTTGGTTTTGCTATCATTCCTAAAAAGTCTGGACAAATTTTTATTGCTATTTTCCCTGGTAAATATGATGCTTCTCTATTTAGCAGTTTTAATAAGTTTTTTACCATTTTAGATACTACTAATGCAAAATAAAATCTAACAGTTCTTTTCATCTTTTTGTATATATCGTATGAATTGCATTCATACTCTCCTTTCTTAGTTTTTCTTTGTTATTTCATTTTTTAACATTTCTAATTGTTTACTAAAAACTCTTGCTCGCATATCATTTATTTCGTTATATTCATACAAGCTGTTCAACCTTTGCATAATTATTTTGTTATTTTTAGTTATTTCATTTTTTATTTCATCTAATGCTACTTTTATTTCTGCAAGTGTTTTTTCTTCTTCCATAAAATCACCTGCCTTTACATCTTATTCTGTAATTTTTATATGTACATCTTTTAATTGTTGCTCATCAACTTTACTTGGAGCATTCATCATTACATCTCTAGCTTTTTTATTCTTTGGAAATGCTATTACTTCTCTTATATTTTGAGTATCTGCTATTAGCATTACCATTCTATCTAATCCAGGGGCTGCTCCTGCATGTGGTGGAGTGCCATATTTGAATGCTTTATATAAGGCTCCAAATCTCTCTTCCACTGTTTCTTCTGTATATCCAGCTATTTCAAAAGCTTTTACCATTAATTTTGAGTCATGGTTTCTAACTGCTCCTGATGCCATTTCGTATCCATTACATACTAAATCGTATTGATATGCTAAAATTTCTAATGGGTCTTTGTTTTCTAAAGCTTCTAATCCGCCCTGTGGCATAGAAAATGGATTGTGATTAAAATCTATTTTTCCTTCATCTTCATTATATTCATACATTGGGAAATCCACGATAAAGCAGAATCTGTATATATTTTTTTCTAATAAATCAAGCCTTTTTCCAAGTTCTATTCTAACTTGTCCTGCTATTTTTTGCGCTGTTTCTAATTTATCTGCAATGAAGAATATACTGTCTTCTGGTTTTACTCCAAATTCTTTTTCTAATTTGCTTAATGCTTCTTCTGTAATGAATTTTGCAATTCCACCTTGTGGTGTATTGTTTTCATCTATTTTTACCCAAGCTAGCCCTTTTGCTCCTTGCTCTTCTACGGCAAATTCTACCATATTATCAAAGAATTTTCTTCCTTGCTTTGCTCCTTCTGGAACTACTATTGCCTTTACTGTTTTATCTTTGAATGCATTAAATTCGCTATTTTCAAATACCTTTGTTACATCTTGAATGATTAATGGGTTTCTTAAATCCGGCTTATCAATACCGTATTTTTCCATTGCTTCTCTATAAGGTATTCTAAGGATTTCACCTTCTGGAACTTTCCAATTTGTAAATTTCCTAAAAATTGGTGGTACCACTTCTTCAATTACTTTGAATACATCTTCTTGAGTTGCAAATGACATTTCAAAGTCTAATTGATAAAATTCACCTGGTGCCCTATCTGCTCTTGGATCTTCATCTCTAAAGCATGGTGCTATTTGATAATATTTATCAAAGCCAGAAATCATAAGCAATTGTTTGAATTGCTGTGGTGCTTGAGGAAGCGCATAAAATTCTCCTGGATGCAATCTGCTTGGTACCAAGAAATCTCTTGCTCCTTCTGGTGAAGAATTTGCAAGTATTGGAGTTTGAATTTCTGCAAAGCCTAATTCATCCATCTTATCTCTTAATGCTTTCATAATTTTTGAACGTAATAAAATATTATTGTGTATCTTATCATTTCTTAAATCCAAGAATCTATATTCAAGCCTTAAATCTTCTCTTACAGATGATATATCTGCCTTTTCTGAATTTATTTCAAATGGTAGAGTTGGTTCGCATTCTCCCAATATTTCTATGTTTTTGGCTTCTATTTCTATATCACCAGTAGGTATTTTGCTATTTTTATTTGAACGTTCTACTACAGTTCCTTCCACGCAAATAGCACTTTCTGTGTATAATTTATCTAGCTTTTGCTTCAACTCTTCTGATATTACAACTTGGGTTATTCCATATTGATCTCTTAAATCAATAAATGTCATTCCTCCCAAATTTCTAATTCTTTGTACCCAGCCTGAAAGCCTTACTTCATTTCTTACATTTTTTAAGCTCAATTCTCCGCAATTGTTTGTTTTGTATTTATTTATCATTGTATTCCTCCATAATTTTGCATCTTAAAATTAATACATATATTGTATACTTTTTTCCTTCAAAAGTCCATAGATTCTAGCATTTTTATTGACTTTTCTTTTTTTGCATTATATAATCTTTTCAGTTTTATTACGTGAAAGGAGACTATATATGGAAAATGTAGATATTAAAAGTTTATATCGCGATACAGATAACTATATGAACAAAGAAATTAAAATTTCTGGATGGGTCCGCACTGTTAGAGACTCTAAAACCTTTGGTTTTATAGAAATAAATGATGGTTCCTTTTTTAATAATTTGCAAGTAGTATTTACTAATGAATTGTCTAATTTTGACGAAGTTTGTAAATTATCAATTAGTTCAACAATCATTGTGGAAGGTAGATTGGTAAAAACTGAAAATGCTAAGCAGGCTTTTGAGTTGCATGCAAAATCTATTGATATATTCAATTTATCAGATAATAGCTACCCTCTTCAAAAGAAAAGACATTCTTTTGAATATTTAAGAACTGTTGCTTATTTGCGTCCTCGTACAAATACATTTAGTGCAGTTTTCAGAATTAGAAGCGTTGCAGCTTTTGCAATACACGAATATTTTCAAAATAATGGATATGTATATGTTCATACTCCAATTATTACATGTGCAGACTGTGAAGGTTCTGCTGAAATGTTTAAGCTTACAACTTTAGATTTGGACAAGCCACTACCTCAAAAAGATGGTAAGACAGATTTTTCTGAAGATTTATTCGGAAAGAAAGCTTATATTACAGGCTCTGGTCAATTACATGGAGAAACATTTGCTGCTTCTTTTGGAAAAATTTATACTTTTGGTCCAACTTTAAGAAGTGAAAACTCAAACACTAAAACTCATGCTAATGAATTTTGGATGATTGAACCTGAAATTTCTTTCTGTGATTTAGATGGTTTGATGGATATCGAAGAAGATTGCTTAAAATACATCGTAAAACAAGTTTTAGAAAAATGCCCTGAAGAAATAGCTTTTTGCGATAAATTTATCGAGAATGGTTTAATTGAAAAACTTACAAAATTAATTAACTCAAATTTCGTAAGAATAGACCACAAAGATGTTATAGATATTTTGAAAAAAGCTGATAGAAAATGGGAATTTGAGCCAGACTATGGCGAAGATTTAGCAAAAGAACACGAAAAATACATCACAGAATATTTTAATGGTCCAGTTTTCGTTAAAAATTGGCCAAAGGATATAAAATCTTACTATATGAAAGTTAACCCAGATGGCAAAACTGTAGCAGCCGTAGACTTAGAAGTTCCTGGTGCTGGTGAAATTATGGGTGGTTCTCAAAGAGAGGAAGATTACGATAAATTAGTAGAACGTATGAAACAAATGCATATTGATACTGAGCCTTTATATTGGTATTTAGATTTGCGTAGATATGGTTCTAACATCCACTCTGGTTTCGGTCTTGGTTTTGAAAGATTGCTTATGTATATTACAGGTATGGAAAATATAAGAGATGTAATCCCTTATCCAAGAACACCAAATAATTGTGATTTTTAGATCAGAAAAAAACGTGAAGTAAAGAGACCATTATTTATGGTCCCTTTACTATTTTATTTTCTGCCTTACATATTCATACAAAATTATTCCTGTTGCGACAGAGGCGTTTAGGCTTTCTGTTTTACCTAACATAGGTATTTTTACCTTTTTATTTGCAAAATCCTGTACTTCTTTTGTAACACCATTTGCTTCGTTTCCTATTACTATTACTTTCTTTTTATAACTAATATCATAAATGCTATTTTGTGTGTCCAATGATGTAGCTATTATTTCATACTTGCTTTTTTTAGCATCTTTTAAAGTTTTGCATAAATCGTCTGTTTCTATTACATTTACTCTAAATATGGCTCCCATTGTTGACCTTACTACCTTTGGATTATAGCAATCTGCAGTATTTTTTGTTACTATTATTTGCTTTAGTCCAACGCTATCTACAGTTCTTAATATAGTTCCTAAATTTCCTGGATCCTGAATACCATCTAATGCAAGTATTATATCTTCTGTGTAGTTTATTTTTGTTGCTTTGCTTGGTTTTTCAACTACAGCTAAAATTCCTTGAGGTGCTACTACATCTGTTAAAAATCCAAATACTTTTTTATTAACATATATACAATCATATTTTGCAATCGTGTATAATAATTTCTGCTCTATTTCCCCAGCCGCTACACATTCTTCGCAAATAACAATCTTTTTAATATCCGCTTCTTCCTCTATAGCTTCTTCAATTATTTTTATACCTTCTATTATGTAAAGGCCTTCTTCATCTCTATATTTTTTATCTTTCAATTTTTTTATACTTTTTATTATTTCATTATCTTTACTTGTAATAACTTGCATTTTACAACTTCCTCCACATATAGTTTGTACAATTATTCTTAAAATATTATGATATTATAGTTAATAATTCTTTTATCATTCTAATTATTTCTATTTCATCCTTTGAAGATATTTTTAATGTTATATATGGCTCTACTCCTTGAGAGAATTTTAATTTTGGTCCATATTTTTTCACTAAAATATTTATCATTTTTTCATCAATTTTGATATTGTTTTTATCCAAATAAAATACAACAGCATCTGTTCTTTGTACTATCTTTAGCACATTTGCAGTTCTACACAATATTTTGATTCTAGCTATTTCTATAAGGTTTTCAACTTCTTGTGGCATGCTTCCATATCTATCTATTATTTCATCAATAACATCTTCTATGTCTTTATCATTTCTGCACAATGCAATATCTTGATAAATTTCAATTTTTTGTGCAGTATCTTCTATGTAATTTTCTGGTATGTAACTTGATAAATTGATATCTATTTGAATATCTTTTTCTTGTTTTACTGTGATACCTTGCATTTCTTTTACTACCTCATCTAATAACTTGCAATATGTATCATATCCAACTTGTTCCATATGTCCAGACTGAATTTCGCCCAGTAAACTTCCTGCTCCTCTTATCTCTAAGTCTCTCATTGCTATTTTAAATCCAGAGCCAAATTCGGTAAATTCTTTTATTGCCTTCAACCTTTTATCTGCCACTTCTGATAACAATTTATCTCTTCTGTAGGTAATATATGCATAGCCTTGTTTATCAGCTCTACCAACTCTTCCTCTAATTTGATATAGCTGTGCTAATCCTAGTCTATCAGCATTTTCTACAATTATTGTGTTTGCATTTGGTATATCAATTCCAGATTCCAAAATAGTTGTGCATACTAAAACATCTATTTTATGATCTATAAAATCTTGCATTATGCTTTCTATCTCATTTCCAGTCATCTTTCCATGCGCAAACTCTACCTTTGCTTCTGGCACTAATTTAGATATTTCATCTGCTTTTCTAATTATTCTTTCAACATTGTTAAATAAATAAAATACCTGCCCATTTCTTTCCAATTCTTTAGTAATAGCTTCTTTTATAATTTCGTCATCATATTCTAGCACATAAGTTTGAACCGGCTTTCTATTTTGAGGTGGCTCATATATAACCGACATATCTCTAATTCCTACTATAGACATATGCAATGTTCTAGGAATTGGTGTTGCTGTCATTGTTAATACATCTATATTTTCCTTAATCTTTTTAATTTTTTCTTTATCTTTTACGCCAAATCTATGCTCCTCATCTACTATTAAAAGTCCTAAATCTTTAAACTCTACATCTTTGCTTAGAATTCTATGTGTGCCAACAACTACATCTACTTCTCCAAGTTTTAATTTTCTTATAACTTCTTCTTGCTCTTTTTTAGTTCTGAATCTGTTAAGCAATTCTACATTTACCGCAAATTCACTCATTCTGCTCTTAAATTCTTCATATTGTTGGTTCGCCAAAATCGTGGTAGGTACTAAATAAGCAACTTGTTTTTGGTCCATCACAGCTTTAAATGCAGCCCTAATTGCAACTTCCGTTTTTCCATATCCTACATCACCGCATAGTAATCGGTCCATAGGCTTATCAGATTCCATATCTTTTTTTACTTCTTCAATACATCTTAGCTGGTCATCTGTTTCATTATATGGGAAGCTATCTTCAAATTGTTTCTGCCATGGTGTATCCTTAGAAAACATATAGCCTTTTGCATTTTGCCTTTTTGCATATAGTTCTAGCAAATCTCTTGCTACTTCTCTTAAATTAGATTTAACCCTTGCTTTTGTATTCTCCCATTCTTTGCTTCCTAATCTGTTTAATTTAGGCTCTGCTTCTCCTCCACCTATAAACTTTCTAATGTTATCAAGCATATCTGTTGGAACATACAAAACATCGTCATTTTTATATTTTATTTTTATATAATCTTTCGTAATTCCATCTACAGTGGTAATTGTATTTACACCAATGTATATACCAATTCCCTGTGTTTTGTGCACTATATAATCGCCAGCTCTTAAGTCCGCAAAAACTACTTTCTCTCCTTGCTTAAAAGCATCCGTGCTCTTTCTCTTTTTTTGTTGTTTATTTATAAAATCTTCACCGGTTATTACTACTAAATTTAGGTCATAACACTCAAAGCCTGATGAAAAGGTTCCATTTGAGATTACTACTCTTTTATTTTTTAATTCTGATTTTATTGAGTTCGTATAAATTTTTTCTTGGGCATCTTCTAGCCTTTCAAAATATTTATAATTTATATTTTCTTGTTCTAATAAGGCCTCTACCTTTTTTGCTCCAGCCTCATTACCAGATAAAATTATTACATTCTTATTTTCATCAATTGCCTTTTTTATATCTTGTGCCAATATATTCAATTCGCTTTTAAAGAAATGCAAATCTCTATATTTAAAATTAAATACATTTGTCGAAAATTTTACTGGTTTGCTGTTTTGCAATAAATCTGATTCATATAAATATATTGCTGTGCCTTCTTTTCCCTCCAAATTTACTTTTGAAATATTGTTTATTGCATTTGGTACAGCCCTTCGTTTTTGTATCAATGTTTCTATTAGTTGATTATTATCCTTTAGAATATTCTCCTGCCTTGCATTTATCTTGTCTATATCATCTATGCAAAGCAAATAATTTTCATCAAAATAATCTAAAAAACTACATTTTTCATCATAAAAACTATCAAAATATTTATCTATTTTGCTAATATAATTTCCGGATTTAATTAACTCCACATCATCTAAAACATCTTCGTTTTTTTCTTTGGCCATTATTTCTTCACATATTTTTTCTAAATTCTTTGTTACTATAAGCTCATGTGATGGATATATTCTAGCTTCCTCAAGCATTTTATTCGTTCTTTGTGATGTAATACTAAAGCTTCTTATTGAATCAACTTCATCTCCCCAGAACTCAATTCTTATTCCCTGTGTTTTTGTAGTTCCTATATCTAAAATGCCGCCTCTTACACTAAACTGGCCTTTTCCATCTACTATATCTGACCTTTCATATCCTAAATGGATTAAATCCTGTTTTAATTTGTCTAAATCTAATGACTTTCCTAATTTAAATTCCAAAATATTTTGGTATATATCTTTTTTAGTAATCATCTTTTGCATTATTGCTTCTATTGTCGTTACCACAATAATTTTAGCACTCTTATTATTCTTATCTTGCTCAAAGATTTTATTTAATGTTTCTATTCTTTCATATGGCAAATCTTTGCTTTCAGCCACATAATCATATGATGCTATTTCTCTTTTTGGAAAATAAAATACATTACTTGAAAAATATTTCAAGTCTTGCACAATTTTTCTTGCTTGCAATTCATTGTACGTTACCAAGCAAATATTTTTATTTGTATATTCCCTTGTTGCTTCCACAAGCTGTATTTTTCCAACGCTTGATAAACCAGATAATATTATCGGGCTATATTTATTTTTTACATCTTCTACATATTCTAAAAATTTATTAGCTTTTTTCAAATCTTCAATTAAAAAGTTCATGAGTAAATATATCTCCTAAATTTTTCACAGCTTCTATTTTACTACAAAACCGACAATTTTACAATATAAAATATTATTGCATATTATGTTAATTTGTGATATAATAATGGTAGAGGTGTATTTTATCACTAATTTTGAAAGGATGTTGTTTTATGAAATTATCAAACATTAAACCATTAAAAGAATTTGGTCTCCAGATTCCTGATAAGGTCAAATTTTCTTCGAGAAATACCACTGAGGTTATGTTCTATCGGAATTTCTATCTAGAATTTTCAGATACATCTGAAAATGCCAAAAGCATGCTAAGAAAGTTTCTGAGACAATTTACTAGCAACATCGAAATTAATGTTGTGAAATCATATAATGTAAATTCTCCTCAGGAAGTTCGAGAATATTTACTGGCAACAGTAAATGTTTCTAACGCTACTCAAGAAAAAATTCAAAAGTTTTTATTTTAAGGAGGTCTGTAAATGAATCAAATTAGTGCAAACCTTTGTAAGAATCCTCGGAATATTAGGATTCGAATAAAAACCAACTGTAGTAAAGATGATTCAATTGCATCTGTTCGAGACTCTTGTCATATGGTTGAGAAAAAAATTGTACGAAAATGCAAAAAATTCTTTGCTTTGTGCTATGTTTCTTACAACTTTTCCAAGGTTGTAACCAACGACGGTATGGTTGAGGGAGAATATATCATTAACCTTCCATACAGCCTCTCTTTTGGAGCAGGAGCCTTCGTTGACAAAATCAACAAAGAGTTTGAAGAGCAAACATCCTAATTGAAGCAAAGCTTCAAGTCATGAATTTGACCTGAAGCTTGCTTTTTTATTTTATTATTTCTTTTAATGATTCTATTATATAATCTACATCTTCTTTTGTATTATCGTCTCCAAATGTCAATCTTATGGTTCCTTCTGCCCATTCTCTTTCTAATTTTATTGCTTGCAATACATGTGATGGAGTAGCTGAAGATGAACAGCATGCTGAACCTCCTGAGGCACATATTCCTTTTTTGTCTAGCTCTAGTAAGATTAAATTGCTATCTTTCCCTCTAAACGAAATGCTTACATGTCCTGGCAATCTTTTATTTAAATCGCCGTTTATACGCACGTTTTCTTTTCCGAATTCTTTTATTGCTTTATCTATAAAGTAATCTCTAATAGTAGTTAACTTTTTTGTATAATCATCAAAATTGTTTGATGCCAGCTCTATTGCCTTTCCTAAGCCTGCAATCCCTGCAACATTCTCTGTACCTGATCTTTTATCCCTTTCTTGATGTCCCCCATCTTGAATTCTATCAAACTCTATTCCTTCTCTTACATATAAAGCTCCTACACCTTTAGGACCATAGAACTTATGAGCAGACATAGAAAGCATATCTATATTCATCTCTTGAACATCTATTTTTACATTTCCAATTGCTTGAACCGAATCGGTATGGAATATGATGTTATTGTTTTTACAAATGCTTCCTATAGCTTTTATATCCTCTATAGTACCAATCTCATTATTCGCCGTCATTATACTTACTAATATAGTATCTTTTCTTATAGCATTTGTTAATTGATTAATATCTACAAATCCATTTTTATCTACGTCTAAGTAAATAACTTCAAAACCTTCTTTTTCCAAAGTTAAACAAGTTTGAAGAATCGCTGGATGTTCTATTTTACTTGTTATTATATGTTTCCCTTTTTGTTTATTAGCGTGGCAAAATCCTTTTAATGCTAAATTATCGCTTTCGCTGCCGCAAGAAGTAAAGTATATTTCCTGTGCCGATGCGTTAATTGCTCTTGCTACTCTCCTCCTTGCTTGGCTAATAGCATATTTAGCATCTCTTCCCACACTATATGGCGAAGATGCATTACCATATTGATTCAAATAATATGGAATCATTTCATTAAGAACTTCTTTTTTTACCTTTGTAGTAGCAGAATGGTCACAATATATTATTTTCATTCACGGTATCCCCTTTTATTGAAAGTTTATAATATATTATGACCATTCTCTTTAAAGTGTTATCATCTTGATGATGATATCCATCTATTCATTTTTATATCTTTATATATGTCCATTACATCTCTATACTTTTGATACTCTTCTTCCCACATCATGGAAGGAACTTTTCCAAATGCATCCGACATTTTCTCTGCTGCTTGTAAAAATATTATCTGCTCTTGTGGTGACATTTTTTCATACTTTTTGGAAAAAGCATACAATTTGTCCAACTCCTGGTTTGCATTTATAAAAGACCAAAAGTCTTTTACTTCTATACCTGCCATTTGCAATTGTATAACTGCAAAAACTACTAATGAAAATATTATAAATAGTAAAACTAGTATAGTCGCAATAATCTCCACGTTTTTTCTCCTTTTAGTTATTAAATATAGCCTCAAATTCCTCGCCAGTAATCTTTTCTTTTTCTAATAGAACTTGTGCTACTGCATGTAATTTTTCTACATTGTTTTGCAATATTCTTGTTGCAGATGCATAGCTACCATCAATTATCTTTTTCATTTCTTCGTCAATTATGCTTGCTGTTGCTTCTGAATATGTTTTCTCTTGAGCAAAATCTCTACCTATAAATACTTCTTCTTGGTCTGAACCTAAAGTAATAGTACCTATACGTTGGCTCATACCATATTTTGTTACCATTGCTTTTGCAATCTTTGTTGCTCTTTCTATATCGTTGCTTGCTCCTGTTGATATATCATCTAATATTAAAGCTTCTGCTGCTCTTCCGCCTAATAGAGATACAATTTGCTCTTGCATTTCTGTTTTAGACATAAATGATTTATCCTCTGTTGGTTGATACATTGTGTATCCTCCAGCCATTCCTCTTGGAACAATAGAAATTTCATGTACGGCATCTTGAGTTGGTAAAAATCTACTTACCACTGCATGGCCTGCCTCATGGTATGCCACTAATTTCTTTTCTTTTTCACTTCTTACTCTTGTTGTTTTTTCAGGTCCCATAGTTACTTTTACCATGGCATCTTCTATTTCTCTTTCACCTATAGCTTTTAGGTTTCTTCTAGCTGCTAAAAGAGCTGCTTCGTTTAATACATTTTCCAAATCTGCTCCAGCAAATCCGGCTGTGTTTTTAGCTATTATTTTTAAATTAACATCGTCTGCGAACTTCTTTTGTCTGCTATGAACTTCTAGTATTTGCTCTCTTGCTCTTACATCTGGAAGAGATACTACTATTTGTCTATCAAATCTACCAGGTCTTAACAATGCTTTATCTAATACATCTGGTCTATTTGTTGCAGCAAGAACTATAACACCTTCATTAGCTGCAAATCCATCCATTTCAACTAATAATTGGTTTAATGTTTGCTCTCTTTCATCATGTCCTCCGCCAAGGCCTGCTCCTCTTTGACGACCAACGGCATCTATTTCATCTATGAATATTATACATGGGGCTTTCTTTTTTGCTTCTTCAAATAAGTCTCTTACACGTGACGCACCAACACCAACAAACATTTCAACGAAATCTGAACCACTTATTATAAAAAATGGTACACCAGCTTCGCCAGCAACTGCTTTTGCAAGTAATGTTTTACCAGTTCCTGGTTGACCTACTAACAAAACACCTTTTGGAATTCTTGCTCCCATTTCTGTGAATTTTTTAGGATTCTTTAAAAATTCAACTATTTCTTCTAATTCTTCTTTTTCTTCATCAACACCTGCAACATCATCAAATGTTACTCTATTTTTATCGTTTGGATTTAGTATTCTAGCTTTGCTTTTTCCAAATGTCATTGTTTTGTTTCCGTTTTGTGCATTTCCAGAACTCATTATAAAGAACCAGAATAATAAGAAGATTATTACTATTCCTACTGGTGTTAAAAATGTTAAGAAAATCATAAATACAGATTCTGATTTTTCAGTAACTTTTACTGTACCAGCTTTCATTGTTTCTTCCAAGTTTTGCATTAAATTATCTACACTTGGTATATTAACTGTTTTTTCTACATTATCATTTTTTAGTTTTACTATAGCTGCAGAACCATCAGCTTCTAATTCTATTGATTCAACTGCATCTGCCTCTATTTTTGCAATTAATTCTGAATATGATAATTTTGTGTTTGCATTATCTAATATTGATGAGATCAATACTATTAATATTACCCCTATTATTAACCATACTGCTAGTGTTTTTAAACTATTTTTCAATTTTTTTCCTCCTTTAAGTTCATCCCTTGTATTATGAAAATATATCACATTATAGCAACTATTTCAATAGTTTTTCATATGATACTTCACCCGATTTAACAAATATTTTTAAGTTTTTATTAGGTGTTAGATATTTGTTTCCCACATTTTTCTCACATAATTTTACTATGTCAAAAACATGAATATTTTCTATTCCTCTGGCATCTCCAAATAATTTTGCTATTATATAAATTATTAGTCTTTCCTTTATATATTCGTCCAATTTGTTAAATTTTCTTAAATTAATTGTTATTTTGTTGTCTTCTTTTTGTAATAAAATTTCATTATAAGTTTCTAGCAGAATTTTATTTATATATTCTTCTTCTTTTAACACTATTCTTGATAATTTGTTTATTCCAGAAATGATATTAGGATTGTAGTTTTCTTTTAATTCTGGAATCAACAAATTTCTAATTTTATTTCTTGTATAATTATTATCTAAATTTGATTTATCATACCTCGGATTTAATTTTTTTTCTTTGCAATACTCTTCTATTTCTTTCCTATCACATTCTATTAACGGCCTGATATATTTTCCATCTCTATATGGCTTTATTCCTGTTAATCCATTTATTCCTGTTCCTCTTATGAAATGCATTAGTACTGTTTCTGCATTATCATTTAAGTTGTGAGCTATTGCTATTTTATTTGCATTTATCTTGCTTTCTATTTCTTCGAAGAATTTATATCTTTCTTCTCTTCCTGCAGTTTCTTCACTAATTTTATTATTCTCAGAAATTTCTTTTATATTAGCATATTTTATATAAATTTCTATATTTTTATTTTCACAATATTTTTTCACATACTCGGTTTCTTCTTGTGCTTCTTTCCTTAGCATGTGGTTAACATGTGCAACTGCTATTTTATTTAATTTAAGTTTTTCTTTTAAATTTACTAATGAATTTAGTAAACACATTGAATCAGGACCACCAGACACAGCAACTATTACTGTGTCTTTTTCTTGTAATAAATTATATTTCTTTATTGTTTCTAATACTTTTTCTTCCAACATCTAATTTATCCTTTATGCTATTCCCTATATCTTTCTAAGTTTGCAAATTTCGTATAGTTTCCTAACCATGCTAGCTCTACAGTTCCTGTTGAGCCAGATCTTTGTTTTGCAATTATTACTTCTGCTATATTTTTCTTTTCAGAATTTTCATTATAGTAATCATCTCTGTATAAAAACATAACTATATCAGCATCTTGCTCTATTGATCCAGATTCACGCAAATCTGAAAGCATTGGTCGGTGGTCCGGTCTTCCTTCTACAGCTCTTGATAGCTGTGATAGTGCTATAACAGGAACATTTAATTCCTTAGCTAATATCTTTAACGACCTACTAATTTCGGCAATTTCTTGTTCTCTGCTTGCTCCTCTTTTTCCCGAGCCTTGTATCAATTGTAAATAATCAATTATAACTAAGCCAATATTTTTTTCTAATTTTAGCTTTCTACATTTTGCTCTTATTTCCATTACAGAAATTCCTGGTGTATCATCCACATATATTTCTGCAGTTGAAAGTTCTCCAGATGTTTGTGCTAGCTTTCCCCATTCTTCGTCTTCCAATTCACCAGTTCTAACTTTATTGCTATCTACTAATGCTTCACTACACAAAATTCTGTTAGCCAATTGCTCTTTACTCATTTCTAAGCTGAATATTGCAACTGGGCATCCTGCTCTTGTTGCTGCATATGTACCTATATTTAATGCAAATGCAGTTTTTCCCATTGCAGGTCTTGCTGCAATCAATATAAGTTCAGAACCATGAAGACCTGCCGTTTTTCTATCTAGCTCCACAAATCCGCTTGGCACTCCAGTTATACTACCTTTTTGATTATACAAATTCTCTAATTGTGTAAAAGAGTCTATCAATATATCTTTTATAGGTGTGTATCCTTTTGAATTTTTTCTTTGCATTACATCAAAAATCTTTTTTTCTGCAATATCCATAATATCTTCTACGTTTTCAGTTTCGTCATAGCCTAAGTTTATTATTTCATTTGCAGTTTTAACTAGATTTCTTAGCATAGATTTCTCTTCTACTATTTTTACATATCTTTCAACATTGGCAGTTGTTGGTACTTTATCTGGTAATTGTGCAATATATTCCAGTCCACCTACAGCCTCTAGTTTTCCCATTGAAGATAATTCAGATTTTAGTGTTATTATATCTATTGGCTCTGCTCTGTTATATATGTTTAATAAAGCAGTGTATATAATTTTGTTGTCTTCTCTGTAGAAGTCATCTTCTTTTAAAACTTCAATAGCTGCAATAACAGCATCTTGGTCTGTAAGCATACTTCCTAGCACAGCTTGCTCTGCCTCTATATCTTGTGGTGGTATTTTTCCTAAGTCCATAAATACAACCTCCTAATTTTAGTCTTTACTTATTACATCTACCTTTAGTTTTCCTAATACTCCCTCGTATAATTTTATATCAACTACAAACATTCCTAGATTTTTAATATTTTCAGATAATAATATTTTCTTTTTATCTACCTCTATTTGATATTGTTTCTTTAATTCGTCAGATATTTCTTTGCTGGTTACTCCACCAAATATTTTTCCATTCTCTCCAGCTTTTACTTTTACTTTTAGCATTATTCCTTGCATCTTTTTTGCTATTTCTTCGGCTTGTTTTCTTTCTTGATCTTTTCTATATTTATCTGCATTTTCTCTTGATTTTAATTTGCTCATGTTTTCTGTATTAGCTTCTACTGCTAATTTTTTAGGAAATAAATAATTTCTTGCATATCCATCGCTTGCATTAATTACTTCATCTTTTTTCCCTACATTTTTAATGTTTTCTAATAAAATAACTTTCATAGTTTTTTTCTCCTTGACTTTTATATATTATAAATGGATGCTATGAATATTAGCATCCAACTTCTGTAAAATATTCATTTATCCTGATTATTAATTCTTGCTTTACTTCTTCTTGAGTCATACCTTCTATTTGTGCTCCGGCTACAGTTATATGTCCGCCACCGCCAAGCTTTTCTAGTATAACCTGAACATTTATATCTCCTATAGATCTACCACTTATACAAATTTTATCTCCTATTTTTCCTATTACGAAAGATGCTGTGATATTGCTTATAGTTAATAATTCATCTGCAGCTTTTGCGCAAGTTACATTTGCATCTAAATCTTCTTTTTCATAAATAGATATTGCTATATTATCATTTATTACTTCTGCATTTGCTACTATTTCAGATATTTTGTTGTATGTTTCTAAATCGCTTTGGAACCATTTCTTTACTCTTATTATATCAACTCCACATTTTCTTAAATATGCAGCTGCTTCGAAAGTTCTAACACCTGTTTTAAAAGTAAAGTTTTTTGTATCCATCATTATTCCAGCATACAGAGCTTCAACTTCTATTGTATCTAGCTTTATGTCTTTTTCCGAATATTCCAACAACTCTGTTACAAGCTCACATGCTGATGAAGCATAAACTTCGTGAAATGTTAAAATAGCATTTTCTATATAATCAGTTCCTCTTCTGTGGTGGTCTACAATTACTATTTTATTTGTTTTATCTAGCAATTCAGGCACTTCCACATAATTCTTTTTATCTGTATCTGCGATTATTAGTAATGAATCTTGATTTATTTTATCAAGAGCTTCGTTTTTATCTATTATAACTTTTTCATACTCTTTTACTTGGCTTAAATCTTTTATAAAATTATCTAAGCTAGTTCCGTAAGTATTATTTACTATGTAAGCTTCTTTTCCTACTGTTTGCACTATTTTTCTTAATCCAATGCTTGCTCCCATAGCATCTATATCGCTATTGGTATGACCCATTATAATAACATTGCTTGCACCTTTTATTAGTTCTTCTAAAGCTTGTGACACAGTTCTTGCCTTTACTTTAGTACGCTTTTCTAATTCTGGTGTTCTACCTCCAAAGAATGTATATTTTTCATGTTGTTTAACAATTGCTTGGTCTCCACCTCTGCCTAAAGCAATTTCTATAACTGCTTTTGCAGATTTATATTTTTCAAAGTTTGTTTTGCCATCTTCCGTAATAGCAATGCTTAAAGTTGTTTGCAATTTGTCTTCAGTTTTAAGTTCTTTTATTTCGTCCAAAATATCAAATTTTTGATTTATAATCTCTTCAACCCATTTTTCTTCAAAGATACATATAAAAGTATCTCTTTCCGATTTTATAGATATCCCCTCAAATTTGTTTACCCAAGCATATATGCTTCTCTCTATATTCGACATTAATTGCGCTTTTTCTTCGCTGGTTGCTCTTTGCATTAATTCCTCATAGTTGTCAATCATTATTATACCAACATTTATTCTGGAATCATTATATTTTTGTAACAATTCTTCATAATTGCTCTCATCTAAAAAATATATTGTTGCCATATATTCTTTAGAGTTCTTTTTATCTCTTGAACCAGATTTTACATACTCACCTATTATTTTGTATGTTTTATTTCCTATAAGCATCTTCTCGCATATTGATACTTCGGCTTGATTTTTCTGGTTCTCTATTTTTATTCTTAATTCTTTAATTATATCGTTTAGATGTGTTCCTATATCTATATTCGAAAATTCTTTTACAAACTTGCTACTTTTCCAAATTATATTTCCATTTGTTTCTAATATTATCAATGGAAATGGTGAATTTATTATTGTGCTTTGTGCAGCTTTATCCACGTTTAATGTAAGCTCATTAATATGTTCTGATATTTCCGTCTTTCTTTTTTGGTTTGACCACAATGTATATAATATTACTATTATATAGAAGATTATTGAGGGAATTATAGCTTTCTCCTCAATAAAACACAATACAATTAATAATATTGCTATTATTACTAAATATATTTTTATTCTTGAAACTAAGCTTTCTATTTTAAATTTACTATTCGGCATATTACCTCTCATTTTCTTAACCTTGCGGCTATTTTTCTTTTATCATACAGAATATATTTTACTCTATTTCAGCTCTTTTGTCAATTTCAAGCGTATTTGTAGCTATTCTTGCCTTCTGTTTATTACATAAGTACTTCCTTGTATTGTTTTAGATAGATGCTTTACTTGAGCGCCTACTTCGCCTATTTCTAATGTATTGTTGAATCTTCCAACATCTACTTCAACTGCTCCTATGGAAATTGATGTAATTGGAAATTCTTCTACTATTCCTTTTCTATTTGGTACCTCCAAATAGCCCTTTTCTATATCTTCTTTATTGAAGTATTTAGATACACCTTTATCAAATTCAGCAATTATCCCTTGGCATATTTCTTCGTATTTTTTATCTTCTACGATTGCAATAAAATCATCTCCACCTATATGACCAACGAAATTATTATCTTCTTCATTTTTATGTACATTATTTACTATCGTTCTGGCTGTAAATTTAATCATTTCATCACCAGCACTAAAACCGTAAACATCATTGTAAGCTTTAAAGTTGTCCAAATCTATATATAGCATTACAAAGTATTCTTTTTTTGACAATCTTTTCTTCATTTCAGCTTGTATTTGCACATTTCCTGGCAAACTTGTTAGTGGGCTTACCTTTCTATTAATATATAGTAATTCTATAATATTTACTATTGTATAATACATCATTTCTATATCTATTGGAGTTTTTATTACATATGAGGCTGTAGCTTTTAGTATTTCCCATTTGTGCTCTTTTTCTTGATTAGAAGAAATTACGATTATAGGGGTAATAGCATTATCGTCATTGTCTCTTATTTTTCCACATAATTCTACTACATTTTCTTGGATTCCATCTTCATTTATTATAATAAGAGCAGGAATATCCTTTAATGCTGAATCTAAATTCTGTATATTTCCTCTTTTAAATTTAAACATTTTATCACGTGCAAACCTTTTTTGAAGCTCACATTCTAGTTCTTTTTCACCATCTATGATGTATATCTCCCTCATTTTTTCCTCCTATTTAGATTTATTTTTTGCTTTAGATTTTAAGTCTTTAATTTTTTCTCTAATTTCTTTTGTATCTAATTTTTGATTTAAAAATTTATTAGCTGTATCCCATTGCATGGTTGGAAAGGCATTTTTTAGTCTTGTTAACTGTTTATATAATGCCATCTGTAATTTATTATATTTTAGTTCTAATTCTGTTAGATGCTCTGATATTTTAACTTTGCTTTGTGTTTTTATTTTGTCACCTAACGATTTCAATTCTTGCATTTTCTTAGATATTGAACTTACTTTTATACTGCTTGCTATAAGGTCTACTATCATTATAATTCCAACAGCAATATCTATATAAAGCAGATTTCTAGTTCCTATACCTGCTGTTAATTTTTCTACCATCGGTTCAATTGCTAAAATAAATACAACTCCTAAAACTCCCCAAAATATAGAGTTTTTTAAACACACTCTTCCTTGTATATTTATTCTTTGGTCTGAATAATCCCAATATTTCGTATGAAATATTTTTTCCATACACTCTCCAACCACATATTCCCAAAATGTTAATACAACAAAGCTTATAACAAATAATAAAGTTATATCTGATTTAAAGTTTTTCAATAATAATTGCATAAATATGGCACCAAAACCGTATATTGGGCAATACGGTCCGGTCATAAATCCACTATTTATTAATTTCTTTTCACAAAAAGATCTATATACTGATTCTAATATCCATCCAGATATTGAATATATTATAAAGTAGAAAATATATTGTAATATTATTATATCTATTGTCATTGCCCTTCTTCCTTAATATGTATATATTCCTTCAAACTCGCTAACCTGTTCACTTAAGTTATACGCATGTACCTTAATTGTTGTTTCTCCCTTTGGTACTTTTTGTCTATACTCAAAATTCTTCATATTTAACGAAGTATTTGGATCTGTTTTATATTCATCTTCATTTATATAAAATACTACCATTCTTAATCCTTCATTATCTGAAGCCCTTATTATTAAATAAGATTGGTCTGTTGGGTCTGATACAACTTCTATTTTTGGTTTTGTTGCACCTTTTACTTGTTGCTCCTTTGTTGCAAAGTTTTGTGCTTTATCTACTGCTTCTATTTTTAAAGTAACTTGTGTTTCTAATACATTATCTATATATACTTCTATTTTTGTTGGATCATCTTCTGAAGCCTCTACTTTTACTTCTTCATTATCACCATATTTGTAAATAATGTAATCTAAAGCTGTATCATCTGTAACCGTTATCTTTATTCTTGGATCTTCATTTTGTACTGTGATTACTGGCTCTGTTGTATCTTTTTCTTCTTGAACATAATTTTTTACATATGTAGTAGTTCCATTATTAGAGTCTATTACTGTCATGTTCAATTTGTTATTTCCAGGAATTATATTTATTGTTGTTTCTACTTGGTTTTTATTTCTTCCTTGTACTACGGTCTCAGTAGAATCGTTCCAAGAATATTTAATAGTTTTTATTCCTATATCGTTCTTTACTGTTATTTTTACAGAATTTCCATTTCGCTGTGCAGAAACTACGGGAATACTTTTATTTTTATTTTCTTGAATATTTTGTACCATTCCAAAAGCACTGCTACCAGATAGTGCTAATCCAAATACCATTATAATTATTGCAAAAAATCTTACTACTGCCGTAATATCTGATGAGTTTGATACTCTTGATTTATTTTTTGCATTTTTATTTACTGCTTCAGTCATTAAGATCTGGTTCATAATTATTCTACCTTCCATTTTTAATTATGTTTAGATTATAACATACACAATTTTTAAAGTAAATAAAAGAAGTTGCTTTTTTAACAACTTCTTTTATTTTTTATAATACAAATTTCTTTATTAATGTAATTCCGCCAGCTAGTATTACTAGAACAACTGCTGTTATTCCGATATATCTTTGTGCTTCACCGGTTTGTACAGATAAGATTACTGGTGCATCATCTATATCATCTTCTCCTGGTTTTTGATTATCTGGAGTTGAGTCTATATCTGGAGCTTCAAATTCATTGTAATCTTTACTTATTTCTGCTACGTTTACTTTCTTTCCTAAGTTGTCTCCACTATTTATCCATGTTAGCAATACTTCTACTTCTGTGCTTTCCCCTGGTTGTAATAGTATATCTTTTGCTGCATCTGTTGTAATTATATTTTCTTCAATCTGCGTCCATTGTGGATTATCTTCTTGAACAAATTTTAGTCCTTCTGGTATATAATCTTTTATTTCTTTTACATATCCAGGTATTTGACCTTCGTTTGTTACTCTTATGCTATATCTGAATTTTACAGTCACTTTGTTTATCTTGCTCTTCTTTAAATCTACTTTTACTAGTTCTTCTGGGTCATCTTCTGCTTTATGACCTGTTTCTGTTACTGTTTCTTGACCATTTTCATCTATTACTATTGCTTGTGTTACCCATTTTCTTAATGCTAAGTCAAAATATTGTACTTTTATTTTCTCTATATCTTGATCATCTTCGCCTTCATTCCATTCATCTGGTATTGAATCTTTATCTTTTATTTCATTTCCATATTCATCTGAATCATCTGAAATTTGAGCTTTATTAATTATTATTCTGTCCGATGTATTTGATTCGACAACTTTGAAAGCTACTTTTACATCTTTGTGATCTGGTTCTGTCATAGTATTTGGATCAAACGCTTTTAATAGATTTTCTTTTGCTGTTTTTTCTTGATCCTTTGATAAGTAATCTGTTGCAATACTTACAGCTTTTGTTGCATCTGTTGTTTCATTGCCTTCACTATCTAATAATATCCATCTGTATTCTTTGTTTGTTTCATTATCTGGTAAGAATTCTAATCCTTCTGGAATATCATCTTTTATTAGACTTGCATATCCATTTACGTTTCCTTCATTATATACTCTAATTGTGTATGTTACTATGCAACCATTAGATACCATTACAGGATCTTTTGTATGAGTATATGTGTATTTTCCGTTACTGTCTATGCTAAATACTGGATATCTATTTTTTATATCTGTATTATTTACTTTTGTAATGAATTTTCTTAATGCTAAGTCAAATTCTTTTATTATTACCTTTTCAAAATCGTCATCGTCTTCTTGACCTGGTACATAATCTTTATTTATTTCATCATCTTTGTAATCAGGTAAGTTTGATGGTATTTCTACGTTATTTTCTTCTGAATCTCTATCTGTTACAGTATTTCCATTTTTATCTACGAAATCTGTAATATCTGCTATATTTGTTACCTTACTTGGCATTGGGTTTGTCGCTACTACTTTGCAAGCTATTTGAACATCTTTGTATTTTAATTCTTGGCCATCAAAAGCTTGTATTAAGTTATCTGTTCCATTGTCTTTTGATAAATATTTTGTTTTTACTATTTTTGAATTTTGAGCATCTACAGTCCAGCCATATTTTTTATTTATTTCGTTATCTGCTAAAAATTCTAATTGGTCTGGTAGATGGTCTGTTATCTCATTTGCATATCCATCAACTTCGCCTTCATTATATACACGAATTGTATATATAACTGTATCTCCAACGCTTACTGCTACTGGTTCTTTTAAATGATTGTATGTAGCTGTTGTGCTTGTTCCTGCTGCTAATGCTGTTACATCAACTTTTGGAATTCTGCTTGTTATTGCTTTATCATTTACACCAGTAATGAATTTTCTTAATGATAAGTCAAATTTCTTTAGAATTAATTTTTCGAAATCATCATCATCTTGTTGTCCTGGTATATATTCTTCTCCTCTTGATATCTCTTGATCTTTATAATTTTCTAAATCTTTTCCTGTTGGTAAAGTTACATTGTTTTCTTGCGAATCTCTATCTGTTACAGTATTACCATCTCCATCTGTGAATTTAGTAATATCTGCTATATTTGTTATTTTATCTGCCATGTTTTCTGTAGCTACAACTTTGCATCTTACCTTTACATCTCTATAATCTAAATTTGTTCCATCAAAAGCAGCTAATTTATTTTCTCCTTTTGTTGTTTCATTATTTACTGATAGGAAGCTTGTTTTGATTGTTCTTAAATCAGTGCTACTTGATAATGCCCATCCATATTGTTGGTTTAGTTCATCATCTACTATAAATTCAAGTTGTTCTGGTAAGTGGTCTGTTATTTCTTCCACATATCCATCTATTTTTCCTTCATTGTATACACGGATTGTATACGTTACTATATCACCAATTTCAACTCTTACTGGGTCTTTTGTGTGATTGTATACAGCTGTTGTACTTGTTCCTGCTGCTAATGCTGTTACATCTACTGTTGGAATTCTATTTGTTATTTCTACTCCATTTACGGCTGTAATGAATTTTCTTAATGCTAAGTCGAATGGTTGAGGAACAACTATTGTTGCAGAAACTGTTGGTGTTTCTTTTGCATCTTCAACTATTACTACTGGTTGTTCTGTTGTAGGTGCATTTTTTACTGACCAATAAGTTGCTGTTCTGCGTGAATAGGTACTTACAATTGTCATTTCAATGCCAGCTATTTTTGAACTTGTTGGCATCATCAAATAAAATTCTTGACCTACTAATTCTTGTAATGTTTTATTTGTTGCTACTATTTTTCCAGAGCTATCTTTTACTCCCAATGTTGGTGTTATAGCTGTATTAGTTCCATAATTTTTATATGTTGCTGATATAGAATAATCTCTTTTTGTATTGTTATCTACCATTTTATATGGACCCGCAACATAATCTTCCCCTTGTACTTGCATACTAGCATTAGATTTTTCTAAGCTAATAGGATTTGTTGCTGTATTTGTTGCTACATAATTAGCATCTGCATTTGTTATATAATAGCTATATAATGCTTTTGCTGCATTTTGTCTTGCAACACCTTCTGTATCTCCACTGTTCTTATAATCTGTTGTATATAAATCTTCAAATGCCTTATAAGTACTATTATCATCATTTACTATTGAATTTATTTTTAATTCGATATCATCATAATGGTATGTTCCTTCTGGATTTGTAAAATACCAAATTGCTAATTGTTGAATTACATCTATATCATCATCTGTTAGTAATTCATAAAATTCATTAGATATTTTAGTGCTTAAAAATGCTTCCCTTTCTGTAGCATTATCTTCACCAATCTTTGTGTACATATTATCTATTACCCACATTAATTTATTGTAATTTGCTCCTGTTGGTAATGGATTGCTGTATGGTTCTGTTATTGAACTTACATCTCTTAAATCGAATTTTTGGTTATACTCACGTATATCTACGCTAGAATTCTCTGACCCAAATCCCGCACCAGCTTTTATACAGTATATTAATTTATCTGTATTTGCTACAGTATCGCTTGTGCTATTATATTGTGCTATTTTCCACACTTTTTTGTCATTCTGTTTATAACCATATCCAGATTTTCTTAAAGATACTATACCTAAATAAATTGGACCTGCAGATTCTGCTTTTACTATGTTTACGGCACTAAATGCGGTAAACATTAAAGTTCCAATTAGGGTACTTAAAATTATTTTTTTCAATTTTTTCATAATTATTAACCTCTTTAATTTTCTTATATTTCGCCACATTTTGATTATACTACATTTTATTGTTTTTTTCAATCTTTTTTGTTGATTTTTAAGCCCAATTAATATAAAATGTTTTATATTAATTATTGAAACAAAGGAGAATATTTTTAGCTTATGAAACAAAAAAATAAAGTAATAAAAATAGAGAACAAACCTAAACGTTTAAAGTTCTTTGCAATAGCGTTCGTTTTTCTTATTATCCTGTTAATTATTAGGATTTTCTGGTTGCAATTTGTTCAAGGTAGCAGTTTAAAAGAAATGGCATATAAGCAAATTACTTCCAGCACAATAATCAGTCCGAAAAGAGGTACAATTTACGATTCTACGCAAAAAACTTTAGCAATAAGCGTTCCTGTAGATACAATCAGCATAAATCCATCTTTAATTTCTGTTAAAGATAACACAGAAGAAACCAATAAATTAAAGGAAAAAGTTGCAAAAGGCTTAGCTGAGACTTTAGATTTAGATTATGATGAGGCAATGGTAAAACTTACAAGTGTAAAATCTGTTGAAATAATTGCAAAAAAAGTTGAAACCGATAAAGTTGAAAAATTAAAGCAATGGATGACTGATAATAAGTATAGTAAAGGAATAAATATAGATGAAGACACTAAAAGATATTATCCGTATGAAAATTTAGCATCTAATTTGCTTGGATTTTGTGGAAATGATAATAACGGTCTAGAAGGTATTGAATATTATTGGAATGATACATTAACAGGTACTCCTGGCAGAATAATTACATCTATAGATGCTAGCCAATCATCAATTCCAGACGATAATGAAAAATATGTTGCACCAGAAAATGGCAGCAATATTACCCTATCAATAGATGCAAACATACAAACTATTGTAGAGAAATATTTAAAACAAGCTGTAGATGAAAACAATTGTAAAAACGGTGGATGTATGATTTTAATGGATCCTAATACTGGTGATATATTAGCAATGGCTACATACCCTGATTACAATTTGAATACACCTTTTACTCCAAACGAAAAACTTTCTGCCACATGGGATTCTTTATCAAATGAAGAGAAAACAAATAGTTTATACGAAATGTACAGAAATAAAGTAGTAGCTTCTACATATGAACCAGGCTCTGTATTCAAGATTATTACTGCTTCTGCTGGTTTGGAAGAAGGCATTGTACAAACTGATACTCCTGGTGATTTTTATTGTAATGGTTATGAAAATGTTTATGGTGTAAGAATAGGTTGTGCTAAGCAAGCTGGCCATGGAAGCCAATCTTTAAGAAATGCTTTAGAGAATTCTTGTAACCCAGCTTTAATACAATTAGGCTCACGTATAGGTGCGACTACATTATACAAATATATTGGTGCATTTGGATTTTTCGACAAAACAGGTATTGCAACCTCTGGTGAATCTGCATGCATTTTCCATGAATTAAGCAATGTTGGTCCAGTAGAATTGGCTACAACTTGCTTTGGTCAAAGATTTGAGATAACACCTTTGCAGATGATTACTGCTGCTTGCGCTATAGCAAATGGTGGCACATTGCTTCAACCTAGAATAGTTACAAAAATCGAGAATGTAGATACAAAAGTAACTACTAATGTGGAAGTAAAAAAAGTACGTCAAGTAATTTCTTCTGAAACTGCCTCTAAAATACGCAACATGATGCAATCAGTTGTTACAGATGGTGGTGGTCAATCAGGTGCAGTTGCAGGATATTCAATCGCAGGAAAAACAGGAACTTCTGAGCCAAACTCAAACCATGAAGAAGATGGCTATACTGCTTCATTCTTAGCAATCGCTCCTGTAGAGAACGCTCAAGTAGTAGCTCTTTTAACATTATATGGACCTCAAGGAAGTAGCCATTATGGTGGAACTATTGCTGCTCCAGTAGTATCTCAAGTTTTAAGCGAAGTATTACCTTACTTAAATGTACCTTCAAACGATTCAGCTGCAACAAGATCTAATACTATTACAGTACCAGATTTAAAAGGTAAAACTATAAGTACAGCAAAACAAATATTATCAGACTTAGGTTTAAGCGGTTTAACAAGTGCTTCTGATGATGAAATAATTACATCTCAAACACCTAAAGCAGGAATATCACTTTCTGAAGGTGGAGTTGTAAGACTATATACAGAAAACAATGGAACAAGCATTTCTACTACAGTACCGGATTTGAAAGGTAAATCTCTTTACGCTGCTAAAACAGCCTTAAAGAACAAGAATTTAAATATTCAAACATCTGGAAGTGGAATAGTTGTTAGCCAAGATATTTCTGCCGGAACCTCTGTTGAAGAAGGCACGGTTGTAAAGATAACTCTTCAAGAAGTAACTAGCGATTTACATTAAAAAATATACCAGTGGATTAATTTCCATTGGTATATTTTTCTTTTTCTAATGCTGGATATGTAAAACTAATTCCATTCTGTGATACTTTTCCATTTGGAAAGTGGTTTGTATCTATTACATTCGAGCCAACCAAAAAATATTTATATTTTATATTATTTGTTAAATACCCATTTACCAAAATTGGATCATCCCAAGTTGTATCTACTGCATACCATTTTCCATATATTTGTACATAATTCCACTCATGGCTTTCTGTAGTTCCATTTGAATTTGTTGCTTCGCCCACCACTAAAATGCAAGGTATATTTAATGCATCCATTATGTATTTAAAGCTTTCTGCATAACCTTCGCAAACCGCAGACTTATTTACTAGCGCACCATATATATTATATGAATTATGCCCCGATATTTCTGTTCCATATTCTATATTATCTACGATGCAATCATGAACTTGAAGTATTTTGTTATATGTATCTCCTGTTAATTGAGCTATTATCCCATTTCTTATATTATTTAGTTTTGTCGAAGCGTTTTTTACATCTTCTTCATTTTCAAATCCATCTTCTAAATAATTAGAATTTTCTTTTGCTCCAATTGTTAAATAATATTTTGTGCTATTTTCTGAAGTTACTGTTTTTATATTTAATTCTACTTTTGAAATATCTATATAAAATAATTCTACCCTGTCCATTATTATTGCATCCCAAGCAGATTGAAAGCATTTATTTAATGCACTAAAATCATTTCCATCTGCTATTAAACTACTCAAATCGCTGGGTAAATTTATAGTATATTTTCCAGTTTTAAGATTTTCAATATTTCTCTCTATTGAATCATATATTTTCTTAGAATTATTATCTAATTGGTTGTAATAATACTTAATTTGTTTATTGGCTACTGTAGCTTCATTAGTAGCATTATCTGTTATACTTGGCGTTATTGCTTCAATATTTTTACTTTCTTCTACTTTTTCCACATTTTCTTTTGCTATATTAGTTGTTTCTGTATTTTTTCCAGCCACTATAATTTCTGAAGTTCCATACATTTTCCAATACATATAACCTAAACCAGCAACCAACACAAAAATTAAGATTAGTATTATATTTATTAAAATATATGTACTTACCGCTTTTGCTTTTTCCTTCATACATTTTCTCCAATTAATATAGTTTTACAATTGCATGTAAAATTTTCTTATCTTTTGACTTTATTGATACTATATTTTCGTTTTTCTCTTTTGCATATAGGCAAACTATTTCGTCTGCTAATTTTATTTGCTTCTTATACATCACTTCTATATTATTGCATTCGTCTGCCCTATACACATCTTCTGGCAATGCTTCATATGCAAAATCTAAATAATATAAATTGTGAACATGATTATTTATATCTATATCTCTTTTAATAACCTTATATTCTACTTCTTTTTCATATTCTTTTGGTTCTACTAATTTATCTATGTTTTTATTTTCAAATACATGTTTATCTTCTGGATCGTAATCTTTTATTATATCGTCAGTTATTTTTTCTATTACTCCGGTATATATATTTATTAAAATCCACTTGCTGCTTGCTATAATTAATAAATTACCTTTTTCATCACATATTTCGTAATCTCTATATGTTGATATTTTATTAATATTTTGTGCCCATGTTTTTATTGTAAGTTCTTCATTGTATATAGGCCTTCTTATTATTTTTACTTTCCACGCTAAAAGAACCCAGCTTAATCCTGTTTTTTCTACTTGATTTATTCCTAGTCCAATTTTTTCAGATTGCCTACCACCAGCATTTTCTAATATCTTTAATACTGATTTATTAGTAATTTTATTAGACCTTCCAATATCACTAAGTTCCACTGTATATTTGTATTCATAAATTGCCATATAACCACTCTTTCATTTTTAAATTCATTGATATTTTTATTAGTTCATACTATATCATAAAATTGTGAATTTTTAAACGGATATTTTTAATCTTATATTTTTATATAACATTTTTCTTTTATAAATTCTTTTATCTTTTTTCTTCCTTACCTTCATAATAAGAAATTAATAACTATTTAAATTTTTCATTTTCTTCAACTGGAATAGAAAAAATTCCTTTTCCTTTTGAAATTAAATAATGATTACTATTATTATTTTTTCTTCATCATTTAATTTTCTCATATTTAAAATATTGAATTTATAATATATTGTAATTTCCTTATCTTCTGACACTTCTATTCTATCTATTAAAGAAACCATCATTGTTCTTGTTATATCTTTTAGCTTCTTCTCTAAAACTAGAATTTCATTCTTAAAGTTAAACCTATCTTTTAAGATTTTGTCTTTGGAAGAATTAGCAACTTGCATATACTTGTTTCCATCTAAAAACTCATTACATCTTGTTTTTATTTGTTCTATTACATAGTTTGTTAATTTTTCTAAATTATTACTATGTGGAATACACAAATGTAAATAAGTATTACAAGCATAAGTATTGCGCCTTACATATTTAGAATTGTTATATATAACAAAGCTTATTCCTATATTCTCTAAATTTTTTACATAATCAAATAAAGATTCAACTGGGAATCCTACTTTACATACACCTGGTTTTAAGCAAGTTCTTTTTAAATTTAATTCTTCTGATAGTATGATAGCACTTGATTCTATTGCTACAAAAAATGCTCCACATCTTATCCAAACAAGATACCATTTATTTTCATCTGCCTCTTCTAATTTTTTTGCTATGTCATAGAAACTTTTTTTATTTGACATTTTCCTACCTCTTTTTTTATGTGAACCATCCTTAATTTTTGCAAAAAATTAAGGACTAGTCCAGTAGGACTAGTCCGGTAGGAACAACTTGTACCTTAGCTTTGCTTAGGTTCAATCCGTTTCCTACCTATTCTCTTATATTTATGTTAATTCTCAAATTTGAGATTTCTTTTCCCATATCTGTACTATGGGTTATGATTCCTGCTGAATTTAAATTCAGAGAAACCAGGGCTCAGGTCTACAAGAATAAAGTAAGCCTGAATCCAGTGCCAACGTAGGCAGAGTCCGAACTGCTAACACGGTAACCTGCTGGACTACTAGCGAAGTTGTTGCTGTAACTGCCTCCTCGATGCGTGTACGTAGAGCCCGTGTTAGAATAAGACTCTGTAGTCCACTCATTTACATTTCCTCCCATATCGTATATGTTATTTACGGCTGTGGTTTGTCCTGTTGGA
>USEX01000014.1 GCA_900553755.1 uncultured Clostridium sp. | reverse complement strand
CTTCTATAATATCGGTACCTACTTTTATTTGCATTGTGCTCTCCTTTATTTGTGTAATATAGAAATATAATTTGCTATATTTATTAGTGCAAGTACTATTAAACTTATAATAATCCACTTGTTTGATTTTTCATTTTTTTCTATATTTGCACTTTTGTATATTATGTCGTATTTTTGCTTTACTTTTTCAAATACCTTGTCCGTTTTTAAAGCTTTCTTCCAATATTTAGTTATTTCATTCCCCATATTGTTATTTGTGGTCTCTTCTATCCACACATTTTGCACAAATTGTATAAATTGCTCTTTTATATTATTGAATTTGTTATAATTTTTTGCTTCTTTATCTAGCTTATTTAAAAATATTTTTTTGTGCAATTCATAAATATAGTTATACAAATACTGTGTTTCATATATATGTGGTAATTTAGTGTAATTATCGGTATTTGCATCTGATGTAAGTAGCACTGTAGATGTGCTATTAAATGCAAATTTTGTATGTTTTCCTTGCTTTAATTCATAAATTAAATCTGTATTAATACTAGAATTATAATCCACTGGGTATACATTTGAATATTTATATAATTCTTTTTCCAGCAGTTCAATATTTGTATTATTTTCCCAGCATTCTTGCCCTATACACGCATATGAATAAATTACAAATTTATCTATATCTATATTTAATTCCTTTGCTTCTATATTATTTTCAGTTATTTCTTTTATTAGCTGGGGAATTCCTTTTACATTCTTATACGCATCTGCTTGAATCTTTATATTTTCGTATTCTTTTAACTTTGCAATACTAGAATTTATATTTCTAAACTTATAATTAAAGTTACATAAATCTTCTAATGTGCTATCTTCATCTAATGTAGTTTTTATATTTAAAAAGCAGATTCCTGTATTAAAGCAGATTATTTCTATTTTTCTGATATTGAAAAATATTCCATCATTTTTTGTTTTTCCTTGAATATCTTTTTTTATTTTATATTCAAACATTACACATGGATATTTTGCTAACAATACAGATTTCATGTTGTTATCAAATTGTTCCAATTGTTTCATTTTTTTGTTATTAAAATCAAAAGACCAAAACATATAATTTCTTATTTTAGGTAAAAAATATGTATACAAATCAAGATTTTTTTCTTGTTCAAACATTTTCAACTCGCAATTTTTATTGTGCAAAAGTTTTAACAAGTACTTATCATATTTTTTTTCATTTACTACATATGGGTATATAAAATATGTATATTGATATTTTATTTTTATTTCCATTTTTTCTCCTTTTGTTTATCATTTGGTATAATATCTAGCGTTTGCATCTTCTGATAAATGCCAACTTCCAATGAAATTTATAACCGTGTTATTATCTAGCGTTAAGCTTGGCTCTACCACAATATTGCCATTTTCATCTATTGCTCCCCATTTTTCATCCTTCTTTATTGCAGCATAGCCAGAATCATTTTGTTCTGTAGCGTCATCATAAATATAGTTTACTACAACTACTCCATCTTTATTTACATAGCCATATTTTCCATCTTTCTTCGACAAGAATAATGTATTATTTGTTAATATTTGAGTATTTTTCTTTTCCTCAAATTTAAAATTATAGTATTTATATTCGTTTCCTTGCCTTACTTTCATATATCCTTTATCTACATTTACTTCTGATATTATTCCTGATATTTTAACTTCTAAATTTCTGTTTATTATGTCGCTATCTATTTTCTCTGATGTATTTCCTTCTATAAAATCTGCATCTTTTCTGTATGTCAAAGAGTCATATTTAAAATCTAATTTTGTTTCTCCTTGTGAGTTTATAACTCCATATTTATCATTTTCTTTTGCAATGTAATAATCTGAGAAAACGTATTCCAAGCTTTGGTATTTAGCTTCTAATACAGTTTCTCCTGCATTATTTATTATTCCGAATTTTCCATTATTTTTTACTATTATTTTGTCGTTATTTATACTTGTAACATCATCTGCACTTACTGGTATCTCACTATTTTTTTCTGAATCATATATCATTAATTTATTTTCTTTCTTTACGATATATGTATTTTCTTCTTTTACATTCAAAATTTTGTCATATTCTACTGGCACTAATATTTTTTTGTTTGTACCAATTACGCCAACTTTTCCTTCAGAATTCTTTACTATGTAACCATCCTCATATTGAGAAGTTAATGCTGTTATATCTTCATATTCATTATTTATTATTACAGTACCAGTTTCACTTACCAATCCTTCTTTTCCATCTTTAATCGTAATTAATGTGTTTTTCACATTTAATAGTGGTTCTATAGAATCATATTGACAACTTAATAGTAGCTTTCCTGAAAAATCAATTAATCCGTATAAGCCATCTTTTTCTACTTTTAAGCAGCTTGTCGAATACCACACACTATTTTGTGAATCTTGATTTTGTATTGCTTCTACATTTTCATATTCCGAAAATAATGTTTTTCCATTTTTATCTATTGCCTTTGATTTATAAGTTTCATTATCATAATCAACATCATAAGTAACAACAAATACATCCTTTTCTTGATTTGGAATTACAATTATTTCATCATATACAGGACTTATAATGTCTTTCCCCTTTGAATCAATTACTCCCCATTTTCCATCTTGATATGTCGTGTAATATGCTAATGTTACGCCTTTTCCTGTCGTTTTTTGATCAGTATTTACAACTTTAACTACAATAATAATAAACATTATTATTACCAATATTGCAATTATTGTTGCAATTACTTTTTTTATGTTTAGTTTATGAGTACTATCTCCATTATATCTTCTGCCTTTGCTCATAAAATTTTACCTCTCTTTTAAATTATTTTTTTGCAATTATAATATATCATAAAACAAGGTAAAATTACAAGAAAAAAGAATAAATCCTGTAAAGATTTACTCTTTTATTATTTCTATTTCTTATTCACTCTAAATACAATTACGCTCATATCATCTTTTTCGTTTCCATAATCGTTGTCTCTAGATTCATTTAAAATTATGTCAGCTATTCTTTGTGCATCGTCTGTGCTTAAATCTTCTAGCAAGTATTTAATCCATAATTCCTTATTTGTAAATTCATTGCTAGATTCAATTACTCCATCAGTGCACATTACAATTATGTCACCGTCTTGTAGCTCATAATCGTACTCTACTAAGTCTATATTGCTTAATATCCCTGTTGGTAATGAGATTGATTTCAGTATTTCTGTGTTGCCATTCCTCTTTATGTAAGTTGGGCAAGCACCATTCTTAAAAAATTCCATTTTTCCATTATATAAATCTAATATGCTAACATCCAAAGTTGCATACATGTCTTCTTCTGTATTGTTTGATATTATTGAATTAATTAGCTTTAAAGCTACATCTTTGTTAAATCCTGTTTCTAGCAATCTTTCTAGCATTTTTATTGCTATTTTGCTACTTTTTCTAGCCTCTGGACCAGAGCCCATTCCATCACTCAAGGCTAGTAAATATTTGCCATCTTCTAATCTTGTTTGTATCGTTGTATCTCCAGAAATTACTGAACCAGCCTTTTTGGTTTTTGCAATTCCAACTTGCATTGTAAAATTATCTTCTGATGTAAACATAAACATACATGTGTCATCATCTTCTCTTAAGCCGCATTTTTGTTTTTGTAAAACCATTTTTTCGTTCATAACTTTGTTTAATATTCTTGCAATTTTCTTTGAAATACACTGCTTTCCATCCACAGTTTCACACACATTTGTGTATAAATTTATTATGTACCTTTTACTTTCTTCTTGTTTTATAGTTATGTCTTTTAAAATTATATCTTTTTCTTTTAATAAAAGCTTAATTTTTTCTTTTTGCTCTGCATATGGATTTTCTGTATCAACACTTATTTGTTCTGCCAAATTTGATATTGCTTCTGACACACCAGATAATTGAGTTGATACATTCTTTCTATTTTCTTCTAGCTTTTTCTTCCATATAAAATTCAATTTGCTAACCCTATAAGATGAATTTAAAATCCTTATTATTGAATCTATATCTGTTTTTACTGCAAAATCATCATTATCTTGATCTTTTGAATAGCCAATAATATAACTGTTATGATTTGCAAATATTTTTAATAAATCTTTTCTTGTTATAACTTCTTTCTGTAACAAAACTTCAAAAATATCTGATAATACATTATTTTCGTTATTGTATATGTCATCATATAATAAGTTTTCTTCTTGTCCTTCTAAATTATTTCTTAACTCATCTTCAAAAATATCTTGATTTATTTTTTCTTGTGATTCAACCTCTTCTGCTGTAACAGCTGCTGTTGCTGCTGTTTGATATTCCTTTGCAATTTGAGATATCGTATCAGACATATTATTTAATTTTTTTATTGTTTCTTTGTTTTCTTCTAAAGTTCTGCCTGTAGTTTCTGGCAATAACTTGTAATCTTCATTGTAATTGTATGCTTTTATTCCCACGTTTTTAGGTAATGCTAGTAAACCAAGTGAAGCTATTAGAATCTCTTGAAATCTTATTATTTCAATTGCATTTCCATTTGATATGTATGATAATATTATGTTTCCTATTATGAAACCAAATATTACTCCAACTTTTCCTAATTTATTTAATATTCCTGCTATCAATCCAGATAACGCATATGCTGCAATAAATGTTGAACTTTCACCAATTATAATTCCTAATGTAAGTCCTACAGTTAGCCCTCCTGTAGCTCCAACTAGCATTCCGTTTTTCCAGCCTAATACTAGAACAACCAATATGCTAAGTACATTTCTTATTGAAAACCCTAGAATGCTCAAATTTCCAAGCGCACTTATTGCTATTATTGCAATTATACTTGCTCCTATAACTTCCTCTATTGAAAATACTTTTTTTACTGTAAATTCTTTAAATACAATCAAAGCATTCACAAACACCTTATACATTATAAATGTAGATATAGCAAGCATAATGCTATATAACAAATCGTAAACATAAAATGTCTTAAATAGCATCTGAACAGCTTGTACTATAAATACAGAAATTGCAATATGTGCTCCAACTTTTTTCTTTTCATTTGACTCATAATCCTCCATTGCTTCAGCTGGCCTTTTTATAAGGATACATGCTAAAAATACTAGTATTGTAAATAAATATGTTAGTAGACTACTGCCTCCAAATTTTATTGTTGCCCCTAATAAAGATGATACGCAAACCATCATTACAGGCACTTCCGCACCAACCGCTGCTGCAATCATTGCAAAAACAAACGGCGCAATTGTGAGTAATGTTGAATCCCCTCCAGCCATTGCAACCATGAAACTAATCACATATATTATGCAATTTTGTAAACTAAATGTTCTTTTTAAAAATTCTCTCCCATCAAAACCCTTTTTATCTTGTGTATATTCAACTCCTTCTTCAAAAACATCTTGCGTGTTTTTTGATATATTTTGAAACATCCTTACCACCTCTTACTTTTTTACTTTTGTTCTTTAAAACTGCTTCACATTTTAATACATTTGATTTAATTTATTTGTCGTTTTAAATACAAAATTTAAAAAAGTTTTTTACATCTTGTGATATATTTTTATTATATTTTATTTATTTTTATTTAATTTCTTTTCATATAACAAATTATCTAGCTTATTTTATCTTATTTTGTTATAAATTACAATACGAAAAGCAATAAATTGCAGTAAAAGCATGCACTTTCTTTAATCAGTGCATGCTTTTAAATTTATTTTGTTACTTTTTCTGCAAAAGAATTGTTTACTATCTTCTCATATGGTGCTTCTTTCTCTAATTCTCCAGCTTCTTTCATTACTTCTTGTAATTTATCAAGTGCTTCTTTTTTTAGATATGGTGTTTCATTCCAAGCATCTATGTCTTTGTAAGATTGAACTGATTCTGCTAGCGCTTCTACAGTTGTGCTTGGGAAGAACTCTTTTATTTTTTCTGCTATTTCTTGTGCAGTATGCTCTTTTACCCATTTTTGACCTCTGTAAATAGCTCTAGTAAATCCTTCAACTGTTTCTTTATTGTTTTGTATATAACTTCTCTTTGCACAATATGCCGTATATGGTATTTCTCCTGCTTCTTTTCCTACTGATGCTACTACATAGCCCTTTCCTGCTGCTTCTGTCATTGATGCTGTTGGTTCAAATAGGGTTACATATTCTGCTGTACCTCCTGTGAAGGCTCCTGCCATCAAGTCGAATTTAATGCTATCGTCTAAAACTAAATCTGTTTGTGGGTTTATTCCATTTTGTTTAAGCACATATTCAAAAGTCATGTATGGCACTCCGCCTTTTCTCCCTGGTATTACTGTTTTTCCAATCAAATCTTTCCATGAAAAATTATCGGTTGGATTTTTACTTACTAAAAATGATCCATCTCTTTTTGTTAATTGTGCAAATACTTCCACATAATCTTCTTTTCCTTCATTGTATACGTATATAGCTGCTTCTGGTCCACAAAGGCCTATATCACTTTGACCTGCTAATATAGCAGTCATTACTTTATCTGCTCCTTGACCTGTTGTAATTTCTATTTCCATGTTTTCATCTGAAAAGTATCCGTTTGCGATTGCTAAATATTGAGGTGCATAAAATACAGAACGTGTTACTTCATTCAATTGAATTTTCTTTGTTTGTGCTACTTCTTCACCTTTATTACTTTTGACTATATAAACTACTATACCTGTTATTATAAGTACCACACATATTATGCCAATAATAATTTTCTTCATAAATCTACCTTCCTTTATTTAATTACAATTTTTTCTAACAACACTATGCTTTCGTACATTATGGCTGCTACTACTGCTAAAATAATTACACTAGTCATTACTAAATCTAATTGAAATACCTGCCCACCATATACTATTAAATAGCCAAGACCTCCTTTTGAAACTAAGAATTCTCCTGATATAACTCCTACTAAAGATAAACCTATATTTACTTTTAATGTATTAAAAAATGTTTGTAAGTTCGCTGGTATTATTATTTTCGTTAATATCTGCCATCTATTTGCATTAAAAGTTTGAGCCATTTTTATTTTTTCTTTGTCTGTATTGATAAATCCGTTTAGTATATCTAATATTGTTACTATTAAGGAGATTGCTAACGCCATTACTATAATAGCAGGCATTCCAGCTCCTACCCATATTATAATTATTGGCCCTAAAGCTACTTTTGGAAGGCTATTTAATATTACCAAAAATGGTTCAGAAACTTTTGAAATAAATGGGAACCACCACAAAATCATTGCTATAATTGTTCCCATCAGGCTTCCTAATGTAAATCCTACTAATGTTTCAATACATGTTATTTTTAAATGCTCTAATAAATTGTTAGAAGATAAATTAGCAAATGTTTTTACTATTCTAGAGGGCTGGCTGGTAATAAAGTTATCTATTTTTCCTAGTCGTGCCATCATTTCCCATAATCCTATGAGTACTACTACTATCATTACTTGTGTAAATATTATTTTTATTTTTTTTAATCTAATATCTTTTAAATATTTTCTTCTACTTGTTGAAACCTCTTTGATATCACTTTTTTTCATCATTCAGCTCCTTCCATAGCAAATTGAAATATTTACTAAATTTAGGACTTTCCCTACAGTTTAAAGGAGTTCTGTTATCCATTTCAAAGTCAATATCATGTATGCATTTTACAGTTGCAGGTCTTTTAGTTAATACTATTATTCTATCAGACATACTAATCGCTTCAGATATATCATGTGTTACCATTACTGCAGTAATCTTTTCATTTTTTAATATTTTATATATATCTTCTGTTACCATTAATCTGGTCTGATAATCTAAGGCTGAAAAAGCTTCATCCAGTAATAATATTTTTGGTTTAATTGCTAATGTACGTATTAATGCAACTCTTTGCCTCATGCCTCCCGACAGCTGTGTTGGGAATTTGTCCCTGAATTCATATAATTCATATTTTTTTAATAGTTCAATTGCATATTCTTTATTCTCTTTAGTTTTTGCGTTTTGAATTTCTAGTCCAAATAAAACATTACTAAAAATAGTTCTCCATTCTAATAAATTGTCTTTTTGCAGCATATATCCTACCTTTTTATCTATGTATATTTCTCCGGATGTTTTTTCTTCTAATCCTGAAATAATAGACAATAATGTAGATTTGCCACATCCGCTTGGTCCTATTATGCTAACAAACTCACCATTTTTTATTTCAAAATTAATATTATTTAATGCTTGTATTTCCCCATTTTTAGCTTGATATATTTTATTTATATTTTTTACTTGTAAAACGGTATCCTTCACAATATTTTTCACCCCAATAATGTTCATATTTATAAACTTTGCTAATTTATATAATATATTTTATGTGTATTTTAAAATTTGGTGTATGCTATTTCGATTTTATGTAACCATAAAAGGTTGTCCTTTACGGGCAACCTTTTGATTCAAACTACTAGCTATAAGTTTAGCATATTATATATTTTTATCATTAAATAGGGCATGTTTTTTATATTTTACTAATCAATTCCCACCTCCTTTTGCCATTTTAAATTAATATGGGATTAATTGGGCAGCTTTCGTACCTGCCACTTTTCTAAAGTGTTTATTTAAAATTATGTTTATCTTATGGGAAATTTTTAGACGCAAAATAATATTTTTATGTACAATTGTGAGAATTATTGTACAAAATAAGAAATTAAATTTTTTGAAAATTGTACAAATTTCTTTGATATGTGTTTTATAAAACTATAATTATATTAGCATGGAAGAGCCTCTATTTCAAGCTTTTTCGTAATCAAAAGTTTTACATTATTCCTTATTTTTATTTATTTCTTTTGCTTATTTATAAAAATACGTCATTTCTTGCTATTGATCTAAAATATTGCTTATTTTTGTTTTTTATTATATAATGTATTCATTAGTTAGAAAGAGAGTATAAAATATGGAAAGAATAGCAATTATAAGTGATGTTCATGGAAATAAAACAGCATTAGAAACTGTATTAGCAGATATTAAAGCTAGAGGTATCTCTAGAATTTTTTGTCTTGGTGACAGTGTTACAAAATGTGCTAACCCTGACGTAGTAGTTGATATATTAAGAAATAATTGTGAAGTGATTATCAAAGGTAATTGTGATGAAGCAATTTCTTGTAAAAACGGCTTAGACAAACGCTTTTGGTCTAGATTAAAAATTGGTGAAGAAAGAGCAGCCTATTTGCAATCTCTTCCAGTTATGCATGAATTTTATTTAAGTGGTAGGCTTGTGCGTTTATTCCATGCTTCTCCATATGATCTATCTTACATATACAATCCTATGTTTTCTAATTCCGAAACAAGATATTCTTCATATGAACTTTTTAGCCCAATGGATTTATTTGCAAACACCAGCTTTATTGGTAGAACTTCTGAAGATCCTATTCCTGATGTTGTAGGATATGGCCATATTCACACTCCTAATATAGTTAGATTTAAAAATAAAACTATATTTAATCCTGGAAGTGTTGGTGTTCCAATTGAAATGGAAAATATGGGTGACATAAATGACAAAACTAATCGCTTTTCTACTCCAGCATCATATAATATACTAGAAGGTGAGTTTAATTCTAAGTCTTTAGCTCCTTTTTCTATCACTCTTGTTAGAGTTCCTTACAATATTGAAAAAGAAATTAAAGATTTGCAAAATTCAGATATGCCTAGCAAAGATAAAATGATTTTTCACTTAAAGACAGCTAGTCCTAATTGTTAGACTAGTAAAACAAATGGAGGTTTTTATGGAAGAAGAACTGAGAATTGCTTCTGATATACTAAAAAATAATGGTCAAGAACATCTACTTGATTTTTATGATGAACTTACAGACATAGAGAAAAAGTCTCTTATTCAGCAGATTATTTCTACTGATTTTAATAAGATGAATTTATTACTAGAAAATTCGAAAAAAGATGATTCTATAAATCCAAACCGTATATCACCTATTCCTTATTCTATAAAGGCAAACTTCACTAATACAGAGGTTTCTAACTTTTATTCTATAGGTGAAAAATCACTAAGAAAAGGTGAAGTTGCAGTAATCACTTTGGCTGGTGGGCAAGGTACTAGACTAGGATATAAAGGTCCCAAAGGCTCTTATGAAATTGATGTACCTCCCAAAAAATCATTATTTGAATTTACTTGTGATAAGCTAATTGAAGCTTCTAAAAAATATGGCAGCTACCTTCCTTGGTACATAATGACTAGTCCTTCTAACGATAAAGAAACAAAAGCATTTTTTGAAAAGAAGAATTACTTTGGTTATCCAAGTAACAAAATATTTTTCTTCAAGCAAAATGTTTTACCAATTATAGATGTAAATGGTAAAGTAATATTAGATAATATCTACACCATAAAAGAGGCTTCAAATGGTAATGGAGATGTTTTTAAATCATTTAATACATATCATTTAGTTGAAACTCTGTTATTTCAAAATATAAAATGGATTTTCATCGCCGGAATCGACAATATTATTTTAGATATTATTGACCCTCTATTTCTAGGGTTAACTATTTCAAATGAAAGTAGTGTGGCTAGTAAATCTATTAGAAAGGTAGATATTAATTCACCAGAGTGGATTTTTGCTAATGTTGATAATAGACCTTGCATTATTTCTCCAAGTAATTTAACTGATGAAATGAATCAGCTGCAAGATAGTAATGGCAACTATTGTTATAATCAAATAAACATACTTGCTCATTTATTTAGCACAGATGCTTTTATAAAAATGATAAATGTAGACCTACCTTACCACAGAGCTTTTAAGAAAAATGATTTTATAAATAGTGAGGGAATGAAAGTTGTTCCATCTTTTCCAAACTCATTCAAGTTCGAGAAATTTATTTTCGACGCTTTTAAATTTTTTGATAACTTTACTTTGCTTGAAGTTAATGCTAACGATGAGTTTGCTCCTATAAAATCTTTTAGTGGTAATGCTACTCCAGAAACAGCATTAGAATTATACTTAAATAAAAAACATTCACATTTTTAGATGTGATTCATATATTATTATAAAATACTATATCATTACATATAGTATTTTATTTATTCTTCAAGTATTAAATACTTTATTTTTGAATATATTTCAATATAGAAAATGAAAGGATTTTTATGAATATGGAAAATATGGATATGTCTGAACTTATGAAATTATTATCTAAAATGGATAAGAAAGATTTAGAAAAAGGTTTATCGCAAGCTTCAAAAATATTAAATTCGCCTAAAGCAGATGAAATAATTAATCAAATAAAGAAAAATCAATCTAACTAATTACACAAATCTTTTAGAATGGTGGGGATTTTATGGAAGATAACATGTCTGATATGATGAAAAATTTAAGTAGTATGCTTGGTGGTAAGGAAATACCTAATAATGTTAAAGATATGCTTAATAGTGTGATAAATAATTCTTCTAAGTCTACCTCGAATGCTGATTCATCTGCCAACGCAAATAATAATGATTTTTCTAATATTGATATTAATACAATTTTAAAAATGCAACAAATAATGAAAAGCATTAATAGTGAACAGTCAAGTTCTCGTGTTAATTTGCTCCGTTCATTAAAGCCCTATTTAAATCCTAATAGGCAAGATAAAGTAGAACAATATATTCAGCTATTTAACATGGAAAAAGTTTTTGAAATGATGAATCATGACGGTGGTGGAAAGAAATGATTTATAATTACCCATACTTTGGATTTCCTAGTTATATGCAACATATGGGATCTCCTCCACCTCCAAAATCTATTCCTCGTAAAAACACTCCAAATAGTGGATATGGGTTCAAACCCAAGCCATCTTCAAATCATTTCATTCCAAAAGCTCAAAATAACCTTGCGTCTTCTAAAAGCGAACAAAAACCATTCTTTAATCTTTTCGGTATAAACTTATATTTTGATGACATATTATTAATTTGTTTAATCTTTTTCTTGTATAATGAAAAGATTGATGATAATTATTTGCTTCTTGCACTTGTTTTGTTATTACTAAGTTAAACATATACTTAAAAAACTGAATTGAGTATTTATTCAATTCAGTTTATTTTTATTCTATAACCATATTACAGTCTTTATCCAAGTATGCATATGTTTTTATTTCTTCTTTGTTTATCTCGTCTCTTTCAATTTCTTTTACCACATTTGATATTCTTATTTGTTGAGATTCTATAGAAGATGCTGCAATCATAGCATCGTTATTTCCCTTTGCTCCAGCATGCGCTAGACCCCTTAGTGCGCCTAGCACAACAATATTTTCACTTGCGATTACTTCTGCTCCATCGTTTACATCACCCAGTATTACAAGGCTTCCTTCAAATTCAATTCTTTGACCAGATCTTAGTGCTCCTTTATGAAACTTTGTTTCTGAAGTTGCTATATCTTTATTAAAAGTTTTTTTAATTCCATGTAATCCTAATATTCTAGGACTGTCAAAAAACACTTTTACATTTATATTTTTATTAATTTCTTCCTGTATTTGGTCAATTTCTTTGTTCTTCAAAACCTTACCTGTTACGGTAATTGGAGTATCATCTTCTTTATATAACTTTTTTAATTCTACTAGCTTTTGATTAAGCTCTTGCATTATCTCATCTTGTTCTGCATTCTCATCAATCTTTATTACTATGCTATCTTTCTTTGTGTTAATTGTAATACAGTTCTTCATTTTTAACCCCTTTTCTAGTTTATAATTTCTACGCTTGGTATAGCTGTTGTATCTTCTGTAACTTGGGTTGTGTTCATTCCAAAATATTGTGCTATTATTTCCTTTGCAACTTCGGCTGTATAGCCTCCATGTCCACCATTTCTTACAAATACCACTATTGCTATTTCGGGATCATCAAATGGAGCAAAACCTACAAACCATGCATTTGTTTTTCCTTCAATTCCTGTTTGAGCAGAACCTGTTTTTCCTCCAACCTCTATGTCGAAATCTTTAAATGTACTATAAGCAGTTCCTCCAGATTCACTGGTAACACCTCTCATACCTTCTAAAACAGCATTAATATTTTCTTGGCTGAAATTAAGTTCTTCTGTATCATCTTCTGTTAAGCCTAATTTTTCATTCACATAACTTTCATATTCATTTCTTGGCACTTCACTACCATCAGCATTAACAATTGATTTTACAATAGTTACATCTATCTTCTTTCCGCCATTTGCAACCATTGCAACATATTTTGCCATCTGTAAAGGAGTAAAAGTATTATAACTTTGTCCAATTGCAGCAGATAAAGTTTCCCCTAAATACCACTGCCTGTTTTCTTCAACTGCTCTTTGGCTACTTGCTAAATTTCCGTTTGCCTCTCCGTTTAGCTCTATTCCTGTTTTATGCCCCAGACCTAAATAATAAGCATATTTTGCTAACGTATCTATCCCTATTCTTTTTCCAACTTCATAAAAGAAATAGTTACATGAATGCTGTATAGCTTGCGAAACATTTAATCTTCCATGCCCAGAATGGTAGCTTGTATAATACCAGCATACTGGATGGTGCGCATATGGATAAACACCAGTATCATTTATTTTTTCTGTAGTAGTAATAGCCCCAGTTTCCAATCCTGCTAGTGCAGTTACCATTTTAAATGTTGAACCAGGTGAATAATTCATGGATATAGCCTTATTCTCTAATGGCTTAGTTTCGCCATTTATATAATAATTCCATGTATTTGTATCTATACCATTTGCAAAATCCGAAGGGTTATAATCAGGATAACTTGCCATTGCAATTACTTCTCCAGTTTTCACATTCAAAACCACTGCCGACCCCGCGTCTGCTCCATAAACTCTACCAAAGCCTCCACTAGCTATTTTTTCTATATTAGCCTTAAGAGCTTCTTCCGTTATTGCTTGTAACTTAGAATCTATCGTTAATATTATGTCAGAGCCAGCAACAGCTTCTTTTGAAATATACTCATCTGTTGTAGTTCCATTTACATCCATGTCTATTTGCTTCACGCCATTGGTGCCCTTTAAATATTTCTCAAAAATATATTCTATACCAGACTTTCCAACCATATCATTTTGGTCATATCTGCTATCATATTCTTTAAGTTCACTATCTTCTATCATTCCAATTCTTCCGATTACATGTGAAGCCGTATTTCCTAGTGTATACACTCTTTTAGAATTTTCAGTTATTGTTGCTCCTGGGAATTTAGAATTTTGCTCTGTTATCTGATTCATGCTATTTAAACTTATATTTTTGGCAATTTGTATAGACTTTGTATTGCTATACCCTTTATATGATATCTCGTATCTTATTGCCATTATTTTTCTGGCATCTTCTACATTATCTGTAGATATTTTATATTTATCTTTAAAATAGTTAAAAGTTTCTTCCGCACTCGCATTTTCATCTATATTATTAGCCTTTTTCCATTTTTTCTGGCTATCTTCGCTTTCCAACTTAAATCTGTATGGATTTATGTCTACCAAAAAATTGTCTACATATGTATCTCCATTTGCATTTAGTATGTTGATTAAATTTAATATTGTATTATTTAAAGTTTCATTATCTATCTTTGTTTTATATAACTCCACTGAAGATTGTGTATCAACTGTAGCAAGCTTTACACCAGAACTATCTTTAATATTTCCTCTATCTGCTTCAAGAATACTTTCCCTTGTTAGCTTTGTATTAGATGTTTGCCTGTATTCTTCTCCATTAACAATTTGAAGGTTGAATAATTGTGCTAATAATACTATTCCTATTATATACACTAATATTGTTAATATATTGTATCTTGCTTTTTCATTTTCTTTTCTAGCTTTCAAAAATTCAACTACTCCTTTCTAAAAAAATCTTGTTAACATTACTTTATCTTCAAATATATTTTCTAAATAATATCCTGCTTTCTTCATTAATGGATATAATATTATAGTTAATAAAGAATTAAAAATAATTTCTACTAATAAAATTTTTAAAAAACTAAATATTTCAAACACTGCATCTGTCCTTAATATGTTAAATACATAAATAACACTTTCAAATATAAAAGTAGTGCTTATCACCATAAGCATAATTGTAAATCTACTATCTTTAGAAAAATTTTTGCTTAGTATTTCTGCTAAAGCACCTACTATACCTAACACTAAGCCTGTTATTCCAACGCTTTTTCCTAGTACTATATCCAAATAAATACCAAAAACAACGCCCATCGCTAGTCCCACTTTTCTTTTTACAAATAAGCCAATGAATAATACCAAAATAACATATAAATTTGGCATGATTCCATCTATATTAAACCATGTAAAAAAGTTTGACTGTAGAAAATATATTAGAAAAAAGCTTAATATTAAGCATAATATAGCTACCGTTTTTTTCACACTATCACTCTTTCTATTAATTTGTTATAACTAATACCGTTTCTATTTTATTAAAGTTAACCGCTGGTTCCACCATTGCATATCTGTTGGTTAAATTTTTAGTATTATTTATTTCTTTTATAGTTCCTATAATTATTCCTTTTGGATATATTCCTCCAAGCCCAGAGGTTTCTATTCTATCGCCTTCCAATAGTGAAGCCGATGTTGGAATATATGTTGCTTTTAGCATTTTTTTATTATCTAAAGTTCCTCTTACTATTATATTATCTCTTGAAGATCCAACCACGCTACTTACAGCACTTGATGTATCTAGTAGTGTTTGAACTTTAGCTGTTGAACCTGTTACAGATATTACATGACCAACAAGTCCCTCATTTGCAATAACTGCCATATCTACCTTTATTCCATCATTTGCTCCAACATTTATTACTAATATATCACTATAATTGCTGGTATCTTTGTTTATTATATATGCTGGTACTGTAGAGTATTCTGTGTATTTATCTTTTAAATTTACATATTCTTTTAAAGTTTCATTTTCCGATTTTATTATTTCTAATTCTCTTAGTGATTTTTCTAATTCACTATTTTTTTCTTTTAATTTCTCGTTTTCTTCTTTTAATGTTGTTATATCTGAAAAGAATGTGCTATTTCCTTGTATTTTATTTTTTATATAGACTAAACCGTTTTGTACAGGCATAACGAAAGAACCTAAAGCTCCTCCTATGTGCGAAAAGTTTTCTATATTTATATTTGATAAAATTACAATAATTATTAGTATTACAATTGTAATTACAACTCCGATAACTCCATTCTTTTTCTTTTTATACATTAATATTCTCCTTATTTTATCTTCTTCTATTTATTAATGCAGATCTTAATTTTTCCATGTCTTCTATAATCTTACCTGTTCCATTTGCAACACAATCTAAAGGTCTATCTGCTATATATGTTGGTATTTCTGTTTTTTGTGATATTAAAGCATCAATGTTCTTTATCAAAGCTCCTCCACCTGCTAATGTAATTCCTCTTTCTACAATATCTGACGCTAATTCAGGTGGTGTTTTTTCTAATGTAGCTTTAACTAAGTCTATTATTTTCTCTATTTCTGGCGCAATAGCTGCTTGAACCTCTGTGGCAGTAATAGTTTTGTTTTCAGGTAATCCTGTAGTTAATTCTCTGCCTCTTATCTCCATAGTTTTTTCTGTTGTTGGAAGAGTTGCGCAACCTAATTCTATTTTTACTTGTTCAGCTAGCGCACTTCCTATTGCTAGATTCAAATTATTTTTAATATAATTTATAATTGCTTCATCTATCTCATCGCCAGCAATTTTTATTGAATCGCTTACAACTATTCCACCTAAAGATATTACAGCTACTTCTGTAGTTCCTCCACCTATATCTACAATCATATTTCCTGTAGGCTCAACTACCTCTAAGCCCGCACCAATTGCTGCTGCCATTGGCTCTTCTATTAGATATACTTCTCTTGCCCCAGCTTGAGAAACAGCTTCTTCTACAGCTCTTTCCTCAACTTCAGTAATTCCAGATGGAACTCCTACCACTACCCTTGGTCTTCCTGCATTATATCTCTTGCAAGCCTTTGTTATTAATTCTTTAATTAATAATTGCGTTGCAGTAAAATCTGCGATTACTCCATCTTTCATTGGTCTAACCGCTCTTATTTGCTCCGGCGTTCTACCAATCATTTCCTTTGCTTCATTCCCAGTTGCTACTATTTCATTATTTTTTCTATCTATTGCAACCACTGAAGGTTCATTTAATATTATTCCTTTACCTTTTATACTAATTAATATATTAGAAGTTCCCAAATCCATTCCAATATCTTTTGAGCCAAAAGAAAACCAACCCATCTCTAACAATCCTTTCCATTTCAATGTATTCTTGTATTATTAACATATGTGTATATACTTTTATATTTGCCATCACCCATTACTATATGATCTAGCAATTCTATTCCAAACATCTCTGCTGCTTCTTTTACCTTAATTGTAGTATCTATATCTTCCTTGCTTGGTGTAGGATCTCCACTTGGGTGATTATGTACTAAAATTATCTTTGGTGCTCCCATTTTTATCGGTTCGGATAATATACTCTTTATATCTATTATTGCCGAATTTGTTCCTCCATATGAAATATCTAAAATTTTTATTAAAATATTTTTAGAATTTAATATTAGCTCTTTTATTTTCTCTCTTTTTTCAAATTTTAATTCCTCTATCAACAGATTGGCAACAACTTGTGGATTATTTATCTGTACTCTCGTTAAATCCATCGGTTTAGTAATCCTTTTAGCTAATTCACACACTGCTTTCAGCTGTATTGCTTTTACTTTGCCAATTCCTTTTATTTGCATAAATTCTTCTATCGATACATCTTGTAAAAACCTCATATCATTGTTTTTGTCTTTGGTGCCTTTTATGCTTAGCACCTCTTGTGCCAGCTGTATAGATGTTTTTTCTTTCGTTCCAGCTTTTATTATTATTGCTAACAGTTCAGAATTGGATAACCCCTGAACTCCATACATTTCTGCCTTTTCATATGGTCTTTCTGACGTAGGCAATTCCTTTATTTTCATAGAATTCCTTTCCGCCCTATTTAAATACTATAATGCTTTTTTGTATATCAGCATTGATATAATAACCCCTATAATGCTAGCTATATTAATTTTAAATACTATTCCAAAAGTTAATCTTACCACATTCAAATTAAATGTTATTGGCTCTGCTAGTCCAAATTCTTGGCCATAAGAAAGCCACCATAAAAAATTAACTCCTGATGTTAGTTCACCTATTAATCCCCCAATTACTAATCCTGCTAGTAAAAATATTATACATACCCATGTGCTTTTTCCCTTCATTTTTTCCTCCGTTTCCTTACGGAATATACCTATTCCATACCGTTGTATTATATCTTGAAAATCGTTTTTTTTCAATAGTATATGGTATTTTTATTTTATTTGTGATATTATTAGCTTTATCAATAACTTTTCTACGTTTTAGCAATATTATATAATAATATTACCATAAATTGTTCATTTAATTTATGAATATTTAGTAGTATAATTAAGTTAGATATTTTTGAAAGGTCGATATTTTTATATGAAATTTGAAAAAATTAATAAAGATAAGATTAAAGTTACTTTGGATAATGAAGATTTAATAAAAAATTGTATTGATTTGCACTCTTTCATGTCTAATTCTGAGGAATCTCATTCTTTATTTTTAGATGTATTAGAGAAAGCTGAAAAGGATTATGGTTTTTCTACTGAAAATTATAACTTGAAGGTAGAAACTCTTGCCTTATCAGACGGAAATTTTATTTTAACTATCACTAGGACCCTTGAGTCTGATTTGCAAAATCGAGCTCCTAGAAAAAAATTGCGTGTTACTAGAAAGAAACATAATGAAAAGATTGCTGTTGCAATTTACAAATTCAATACTTTTGATGATTTTTGCAATTTGACGCAATCTTTAAACACTAGTACTTTGATAGATACAGATGATATTTGTAGTGATTCTATATTATATTCTTATAACAATAATTACTATTTGATACTTGATAATATACATATTAGTACTAATGCAAATAGTTTGCTTGCTATGCTAACTGAATTTTCTACATATGTAAGCTCTTCTAATTCATACATATCTAAATTACATGAGAACGGTAATTTAATTTTTAAAAGCAGAGCTATACAAAACTGCGAAAAATTTTTTATTAAATAACTATGTATAAAAGGGAAATTTCTTTTTTTGAAATTTCCCTTTTGCTATATTTAATATACATAATTTTGTGGATCTTGTGCTATTCCGTTTACTCTTACTTCAAAATGTAGGTGATTACCTGTAGATAAACCTGTAGAACCTACTCTTGCTATTAATTGTCCTTGTGATACATATTCACCAGCACTAACACATAAGCTATCGCAATGGCCATATAATGTTTGTACACCATTTCCATGCGAAATTATTATATAATTTCCATAGCCTCCACCATAGCCATATGAAGCTGTAGTTACAGTTCCTGACGCAGCTGCGTATATTGCAGTTCCTCTATCTGCTGCTAAATCTATTCCTTTATGATTGTCTCTACTTCTCCATCCAAATCTAGAAGATATTTGTTTTACACTTGATACTGGTTTTATTAGTGTAATTCCTAAATTTACAACACTTCCTGTGTTGTTCATTCCTTTCACCCCTATACCAGAACTTCCACTGCTTTTTTGTACAACCACTTTTACCTTTTTCTTGTACAAGCTATTTACACTATCTTCTACTTCTGAAAATTCTGCTAGCTTAGTATCATATTTCTCTTCTATTGTTAATTTATCTACATTATCACTATCTTTTTCTTTAAGCTTATCTATAACCTCTTCTGCATTCTCGAAAGTTCCAAAATAGCTTTTTTCTTCTCCATCATTTAACAAAGCATAATATCTAAAATATGTTGTTCCATTGCTAATTACACTATTGTATATTTCATCATCGTTAGTAGCAACATCTTTTTTTAACATACATAGTTTGTATTCTGGCATATTTTCAATTTGTATAAATGCTACGTTTTGATTATCACCTTGTTGCATATATTCATTTATTCTTGATTGTAATTTGCTCTTATCCCTTGTATACCCTATAAATTCACCATTTAAAGTTACACTATAAGTTGGTTTATATATATATAACGTTAAACCTGTTACCATTACTGCTGCAATTGCTATTATAACTATCAATTTTATTGAAGTTCTAATATGCGAGGCACATTTCTTTAATATATTTATAGCGGTTCACTCCCATCATATTTTTGTTATATTCTATAACATTTATCAAATATGGACAAGTGTACCATCAACTATTTTGGATTATTATTGTTGATTATTTCATATTATGCTCATATAATATTTCTTTTTCTCTTAATATTTCTCTTTTTCTTATTTATTCATTTTATTGTAATTCTGTTTTTACTTTTTCAATTTCCATTTCTGTAGCTTGAGCCGCTGGTTTATAGTATCCTTTTGTTTGTGCTATTTTAAATAGTTCATATTGAAAGCTTTCATCATTATTTCTTATTTGCTGAATTGTTTGCCTTAATTGCATATTTTCAGCTTCTGATATAACTCCTTGATACGTTGTTAATTCCGCTTTCACACCATCTAATATATCATTCACCATTGTTTTTTCATCCATAAAATTCCCTCCTTAATTATTTAAAAATGACATAAGTTTTTGTTTTGTATTTAACGCATCTTGAGCTGACTTTGTAAATATTTGTTTTATTTGTGGGTCAACTGCCTGTGATGCATATGCATTTAATTTTTGATATGAAGTTTCATGCGCTCCTATTAAATGCCTTAAATTTTGCAATTCTACTTGACTTAAATTTGCCATATTTATCCTTCCTTTCTTCTCAATATAATAATATTATTTACTATTTTTTCGTATTTATACTTTTTAATTTGAACATTTTTAAACAAAAAACAAATTGCTAAACTTTCGTCTAACAATTTGTTTTTTACTATTGGATTATTTCTAGCCCTGCAAATTTAGCCATTAATCGCTTGTGACCAGCTTTATCAAAAGTTATATCTACTTTTGCATCTTCGCCTTCTTTTTCTATATAGTTTATTACACCCTCGCCAAATTTTTTGTGATATATTCTTTGACCAGCTTGATATTTTTCTATATCCACACTGTCGGATTCTTTGCTTTTTTGTTTTATTGAATTTAAAAAGCTTTCTGCAGTTCTAAATTGGTATCCCCCTTCATTTTCTCCTGTTTTTGCTGCAATTGTTGTGGTTATCTCGTTATTATCTACCTTATATGTTTTTACTGATTGCCCTTTGCCATAGCTCCATCTGTATCCTGTATCTTCATAATTTGTTTTGCTCTTTGCTGTAACAGCTTCTTGATAACCTTCTAGTAATTCATCAGGTATTTCTTCTACAAATCTAGATATTGAATTATAGCTTGTTGAACCAAATATTGTTCTATGTTTAGCGCAAGTTAAATACAAGTACTGCTTAGCCCTTGTTATTCCTACATAGAATAATCTTCTTTCTTCTTCTAAAGCTTTAGGCTCCCCTATAGATTTATATCCAGGGAATATTCCCTCTTCCATTCCAACTAAGAATACTACTGGGAATTCTAAGCCTTTTGCACTATGTAAAGTCATTAACGTTACTTTGTCATCAGATTCCTCCATTCCATCTATATCACTTGAAAGTGTTATTCCCTCCAAGAATTCTGGCAATGTGTTTTCTGCAGATTCTTCTTCAAATTCTATTGCAACAGTTAAAAATTCCTCTAGGTTTTCTATTCTTGTTTCAGCCTCAACACTTCCTTCTTGTTCTAGTGCTTTTGTATAGCCTGTTGTTTTTAGTGTTTCTTTAATTAAATCTGATATTTTAAATTCATTCTTCTTGTTTTTTAAGCTTTCTATCTGTTCTATGAATTCTCTCGAATTTATGTATACCCTATTCAAATCATAATCAGCTGCATTTTTTATAATTTCGTACATTGAAGTTCCAGAGCTCTCTGAAATCTCCTGTATTTTTTCTAAACTTGTTTTTCCAATTCCTCTTTTAGGTTCATTTATTATTCTTTTCAAAGAAAGGTTATCTGATGAATTTTGAATCAATCTTAAATAAGCGATTATATCCTTTATTTCTTTTCTTTCATAGAATTTTAATCCTCCTATGATTTTATATGGAATATCTTCTCTTCTTAGAATATCCTCAATTGCTCTTGATTGAGCATTCATTCTGTACAATATGCTAAAATCGGAATTTTTGTAGTACTCTTCTCTTTTCAAATGAGCAATCTGTTCAACCACATAAGATGCTTCGTCATACTCATCTTCACCACAATAAATACAAGGTAAATTTCCTTCATCATTTTGCGTCCATAGCTTTTTATCAAACTTGCTTTCATTGTGTTCTATTACTGCATTTGCGGCTTTCAATATATTTCCAGTACATCTATAATTCTGTTCCAATTTTATTATTTTTGTTCCAGGAAAGTCTTTTTCAAAGTTCAATATGTTAGATATATCCGCCCCTCTAAAGCTATATATTCCCTGGTCATTATCGCCAACAGCTGTAACATTTCCATATTTTGAGGCAATCAATGATACAAGCGTGAATTGTGATTTATTAGTATCCTGATACTCATCTACTAAAACGTATCTAAATTTTTCTGTGTAATAATCTAATACATCAGGATTTTCTGTTAAAATTTTAATTGTGAAATTTATTATATCATCAAAATCTATTGCATTATTCTCTTTTAATTTTTTCTGATATAAAGCATATAATTCAGCAATTTTTTCTCTTCTAAAATCCCCAGCATATTTTATTCCATACTCACTAGGTTCTAGCATTTCGTTTTTTCCATTACTTATTTCAGAAAGTACTGATCTATCAGTAAAAATTTTATCATCAGCTTGAGCTACTTTTATACATTCTTTTATAAGTGTTTTTTGATCAGAAGTATCAAATATAACAAAATCGCTTCTAAAGCCTATTCTATCAATATATCTTCTTAATATTTTTACACATATAGAATGGAAAGTTCCCATCCATATGTCTTTCGCAGCATCTCCTACTAATTTTTCTACTCTTTCTTTCATCTCATTAGCAGCTTTATTAGTAAAAGTGATCGCTAATATATTCCAAGGCTTTACACCTGTTGACATTAAGTACGAAATTTTATGTGTTAACACTTTGGTTTTTCCACTTCCAGCTCCTGCTATTACTAAGCAAGGGCCTTCTGTTGCCAAAACAGCTTCCTTTTGTTTATCATTTAATCCATTTATAATCTCTTCTTGTTCCATTGATTTCTCCTTTGGTAGTCATTTAATATTGGTGCCATTATATATTCTATAGCTTAAAAAGTCAATATTTTTAAAAACACTTGTTCTATATTTTATTAGCTATATTTTTTAATACTTCATAAATTTCTTTTGCACAATTTCTGTATACTTGCAATGTGTATCCCCATGGATCTTTTATATCTTTATCGGAAATATCTTTACCATAAGCATATTCTTTCATCGTAAAAACTTTATTTGCTAGCTGAGGATATATACTTGTTATAGTTAGCTTGTGCATATATGTTGCACATAAGATAATATCCATTTTTTCAATTTTGCTATCTCGTATATTTGTAGCTCTATGGTTTAGTATATCTACATCATACAATTCCTTAGCAGCTTCTATTGCCTCATCTGTAGCATACGCTCCTGTTTCAGCATAAATTCCTGCAGAGCATACTTCTACATTCTCAATCCCTTTATCTTTCAATATTTTTTTAAACATTCCTTCTGCCATTGCGCTTCTACAAATATTCCCTGTACATATAAACATTACTTTTTTCATCTTATCACCTGTATTAGTATATCAAAAACATTATTTCAATACAAGCGTTTAAATGCTAATTGCTAATAATCCTAATATAAATCCTATTGTATTTCCCAAAGTGCTTGCATTGCCTGAATATAGCTTATTTGATTCTGGTATTAATTCACCCGAAACGATGTACAGCATTGCTCCTGCAGCAAAACTTAAACATATTGCTATTATTCCTTCTGAGATTCCTCCTATCAATTTTCCTATTAGCGCTCCTAAACCAGTAGTTACCCCTGAAAGTACAACATAATACAACACTTTTGCTGGCGGCATTCCTCCATTTTTCATTGGCACTGCCATGGAGATACCTTCTGGTAGATTCTAAAGTAGACATTCAATTTTGAACTGCTCTAATTTATTGAGTAGTTCGTCCCTAATTTAATTTTTCTTAAAATTTTCCTCTTTAATCTATTCAAATTTTTCGAATAGTTCAATATTATTTAACTTTTTAAAATTAAATAATAAATCCACCTGTTTATCCTGATGTATTTCTATTCTGTTAATAAGTACTCTCATAATTTCTGGAGTTGGTTTTTCAAGTTTTAGAAACTCTTTTACAAGTCTTTCTATCTCACTATCATTATCATCGGTGCACTCCTCTGCTTCTTTTTTTAGATCTATGTACTCTATTTCTTTATCCTTTTCAGCCTTTTTTAATTTTTCCAAAAGTCTTTCATACATTTCTTCACTAAGTTTGTTATTTAGCTTATCAATATACATTTTATCAATATTATTATTTATGAGTTCTATTTCTTTCTCTATTTTGTACAACATTTTTTTGTAATCATATTTTGTTTTACTATTTTTAATATTTAACATAATCTTTTTATTGTCAATTTCAGCAAATAGTTTTCTTATATAATCAATTATCTGTTTTTCTAATCGTTCATAATTAAAGCCGTGAGATGTACATAAATTAAACTTTGAATTTCTACGGTAATTATTGCATATCATATCTAATCTGCCATTTTTTCTTGTTCTTACTCCAATCTTGTGCTTACACTCATAGCATACTAACAATCCCTCTAATAAAAAATGATGTTTTTTTTCGTTTCTGTCATATTTTTGCATTATTTCCATTTTTTGCACTCTGTCAAAAACATTTTTATCAATAATTGCTTCATGTGTATTTTCTACTATTTGCCATTGTTCCTCTGGATTTGCTCGAAGTTTCCTATTTTTATAGCTTATCCTACTTCTTTTATTTTGTATTGTAACTCCGATATATGCTTTGTTTTGTAGTATTAGTTTGACAGTTTTATTTTCCCAAAATGTTACTTTGTTATATCTAATTTGAGTTGCAGTTGGAATATTATTGTTATTTAGGTAATCTCTTATTATGCCTATATTATTGCCAGTTAATGCCATATTAAAAATAGTTCTAACAATTTTCGCTTCTGCATCACAAATAATCAAATGATTCTTATCTTTTGGATCTTTCATATATCCCAAAGGTGTTTTTCCTCCAACCCATTTTCCTTGTTTTTGCATAGTGTGCAATGCTGTTTTTATTTTTTTAGATAAATCCTTTGAATACATATCATTTAATATTGATTTAAAAGGTGCAATATCATTATTTCCATTGTTTGTAGCAAAAGTATCTATGTTATCCGTTACAGAAACATATCTAACATTATTTTCTGGAAACCACTTTTCTATATATTCTCCTGTTTCTATATAATCACGACCAAGACGAGATAAATCCTTTGTTACAACCATATTCACCTTACCTAATTCTATATCTCTAATCATTCGCTTAAAATCTGGTCTATTAAAATTTGTTCCTGATACTTTCGCTTTCATCATATCCTTTATCTATATCTTCTTTTGAAAGTCTAATATATATTGCAACCTTGTATATTTTTCTCTTTATTTTTTCAAGCATTTATCCTCCTTCCCATGCTTGATAAAAACAATTTGAATTCAATTTTAATTATATCTATTTTTCTTTTTAATACAATGTTCAACATATTTATTTTTTATATTATTTTGTGCTAACTATTTTGAATTCAAATTTTAGGTTTTTTTAGATCTTATTTTTCTTAATAGTGGAATATTTTTCTAACTGACTAATTAAGAAGTATGATATTATTTTTTCTAACTCATCACCTTTTTCATCAAACTGCACATTAATTTTAAATAAATCGCTCATCTTTCCTCCTGTGATTCTAAATGATTTATTCAATATATATGCTTAATAAATTCTATTATTCTGGCTTTAAACATATATATTGTTAATGTGAAGAGTTAAAATTTGAAGGACACATAACTATACTTTCATTTTATTTTAATAAGCATATAAACCACCTCTCCTTCTTTATTTATATTGGCAAATTTTAAAATCCCTCTATTATATATACATTGGTTTACTTTAAATTTTTCTACCCTAATTTTTAAATTTCTTTAAAAAATTTATTTTTATACAATGTCTATATACCGTTGACTCAAAAATCGCAACTTAATTTCGAAATAATTTTAATTTGCCTCCTATTATATATACTTACATTTTTACAAGAAAAACCGACCCTATTATTAATTTTTCATAAATTTTTCACTAAATAGAACTTGGGTAGGAATATGATAGCTTACGCTCTCATACACCTACCCTCTTTAGTTAAGTTTGTCCTAAAAATCGACATAACACTTGAAATAACTTGATTTAATCATTTAAAAAATGTCCTATTTTTAAAGCTTCAAAACTACTAAAAAAGTACATTTTAGACTCATATGTTTTTTATTATCTATACTTGATTTTTATAGAATTTTTTTACAATTTATTTTTAAGAATATTCTTTTTAATAAGTATTGGTAGTTCTCCAAAAGAGTTTTTTCATTTTAGAACAACCTTATCATTATTTTATAATCCGTAATTATTTATTATATCCTTACTACAATCAATAACATATTTAAGAAAATTCTTTCTAGCAATATTCGAACCAAAAAAACCAGAATTAGGATTTATGTCTATAACTATATTTTTATTTTCTTTATTTATAATATCTGCTGAGTATGTCTCAATTTGAAGTGAATTTGTTATCTTTCTAAATAATTCCATTAATTGCTTATTTTTTATAATCTTATTATTATCATATACTATATTATTGATACAATACAACTTCATTTCTTTTCCGCCAGTTATAATCTTCTCACAATAAAAATCACTAATATTAAATTTAGAAAAAAATTTAACTAATGTATTTTCAGAGTATGCTATAAGATTAATTCCTACATGAGAATTTTCTTTACAAAAAATAGGATACTGTATTTTATTTAAGCCATTAATAGTAACTATTTCCGGAATATCTATATTATTTTTACTTAATACTTGTTGCACTTCTAATTTAGTGTAATCATGTAAGAAAAAATTTTTATTTATAAAATAACAATTTTTGTTTTTTAAGGCTGATATAACCTTATTATTTAACGATAAATTGCATAAAAAGTAAATCATATGATTATTGAAATTATATTTTTCCATTGCATCTAGGTTTAAATCTTCTATATAATAAATATTTGTAGGTATATAACTTTCATCTTTTAGCTTTATATAACTATAATAATATTTGTCTTGTTTAGATATTAAAATATCTAGTTGTAATTCATTAACTATTTTCTCTATTTTAGGCTTTATTTCATTCCATGTATCTTTTAAATTTTGATATGCTAATCGTTCTTCGACTTTATCTATTTCAAACCACTCTGTTTTTTCTTTATCTTTTTCAGCAATTTTTTTATTTGTTCGTCCTGTATCTATTCCGATAAAAAAATGATTTTCTACATCTTCACCTCCTGAGCTTTTATATCTTATTATACTTATTTCCTCTCCAAGTATTTCAACTTCATGTCCAGTTTCCTCTATTGTTTCTCTCTTTGCACAATCCTTTATTGTTTCCATTTCTTCTAAATGTCCTTTTGGGAAAGAGTAATCACCCTTTCTTAATACTAATGCAATCTTCTTTTCTTTCATATTTATTAAAATACAACCTGCTTTTTTTACTATATTCATAACTTTCTCCTACTCTTAAAATTTTTATAAAATTAAATCTGCTTCTTTATCCTGCGCTTGTCTTTCTTTTTGCTTTATATAGTCTATAAATTCTTTAAAAGACTGTTCATTTAATTCTGTTGATGCCACACCATTAAAAGACCACCCAACTTCCGATAATAAGCAGCCATTTTCGCTATGCCAATGTTCAATTCGCTTTTTATCCTTTTCCATATCTAAAGGTGTTATTCTTTGTAGTCTAACAGAATTAGGAGTTATTACCTCTGCTAATTCTGCGTTTGGAAAATGGTCTTTTATAATATGCCACTCTACTGGACTATGTACTGCATCTAAAATAAAATTTTCATTTTTGTTTATACCCGATAATATAAATTCTGTTATTTTTTTAGGATCTTTTTCATATTCTTTCCTGTACCAATTTGCCCAATCATCTCTACCTGTTTTGGCTTTATAAATTCTTGCTAACTCCTGCTTTTTAGAAAATACTTTAAATCCAAATTTAGGAGGTATAGTATTACAGAAATAGCTTTTTCCTGCTCCGTGTAGTCCGGTTATTCCTATTAACATTATCTTTCCATCTCCAATTCTTTTAATTTTAATTCAGTTTTAAATTGTTCTAGTTGTCTAAGTATGCTACTTTCATTTGTATTCATTTTGTTTAGTCTTCTTTCAATTTCAGCTATCCTATTAGCAATATTATTTTTACATTGCTCAAAGCTGTGTTTTCTACCAAATTTTAAAGCTTCTTCAAAACTATTAAAATTACTATTAAAATGTTTATTATCATATAATAATATAGGATTATTAATAATATTTCCTCTTTCATATACTTCTATTTGAACTCCCTTTTTCTCTTGTTCTTTTGCTGTTTTGGGAAATTGAATATATCTTTTATCATGCGACTGCAAGGTTATAAATCTACCAATTCCTGTTGCTTCTTTCATAAGTATATATCTTTCAAAACAAGATAATATTGATTCTTCTCTACAAGTTGCCAATAATCTTATTATTATTTTATAGCATTTAGGTGATGCAATTAATTGATCTACTATTTCTGCTGAATTTAGCGTTCCTTCTCTAATAAAGTCGTACCCACCTAATATACTATCTTCTATCAGTAGTCCCATTACCTTTCCTGTCGCTTTATCTGTAATATCTGCATATTTATCCGGCTGTTCATTTGCTATTTGTTTTGCATTTGGATATAATCCTCTATATGTGTCTCCATCTAATATTACTGGATTTACTCCTATTTTTTGAAAATCTAATCTGCTTTTGATAACTATTCCACTTTTTCCAGCTCCAGGTTGCCCACCAGTTAATATAGCTATTGGTGTTCTATTATCGGCAGGAGTATGATTATCGAGTACTAAATTCTTTGCATCTTTATAAAATTCATAAAATTCACATTCGGTAAGTCCTGTTATTTCTTTAATATCTTTCATAATAACCTCTAATTCAACAATTTCTTTATTTTCTCTCCATATTCACTTACTACTTTATCAACTAAAGAATTATCTCCCAAATAAATTCTTTCTCTTTCTTTAATTAACTTGTGAGCCAATTCTTTATCATTCTTTAATTCCAATCCAATGTATAATGAAATCATTTCTATTGCTACTTCTGTTTTAACATTATTAAAGTTTGAATTAAGCATTGCTTTTCTCCTTTTCATCTTTTTCCAATGTTAGCATTCTTTGCACATAAGCTAAGCAATTTGTTTGTTGCACATTTGGTATTGAATTATATCTGTCTAAATTCTCTCTTAGTTCCTTTAAATAGTTTTTAGAATGCATATTATTCCAGAATTCTAACCAATTACTTATATCTCTTATATTTCCTATTGGACTAAAACCTTGAGCTGCTAAAAATCCACACAAACTTATGTCTCCATTAGGCAATATAATTAATGCTCTTTGACCAGCCTTGCAACCTTTAGTAAAATTAAATGGCAACTTTAATCTATATGTTATTTGTTCATTTTCATTCAAATAATGACCAATAATATATTTTCCTTTTAATTCATCTTTTAACTGATTTCTTACATAATCATAATCTTGTTTCGACAATGTATTATCTGTAAGTAAACTTCCTCTTCCAGATTCAATAAATCTTCTAATCATCAAATGTGTCTGATTTTCGTTTAATTGTTTTGCTAACTTTATCACGTCTTCCATATTAGATTTCATTATAACAGCATTTATTCTAACTTTTATCCCCTTTTTTTCTAGATTTTTTATTCCTTCTATTGCTTTTTTATAATTTCCTTCTCCTCTTATAGCATCGTGAGCTTTTTCGGTTCCATCTATACTTACTACTGCTTTATTTAATCCCGCTAATTTTAGTTTCTCTGAAACATCCTTAGTTGCTAATGTTCCATTAGTACCTATTGATGTATATAATCCAAGTTGATGTGCCAATGAAATAAAATCATATATTCTCTTATGTACTAAAGGCTCACCACCAGTAAATCTTATTTCTTGCATTCCTGCTTTAGAAAATTCAATAATTAAATTAAATATTTCTTCATCAGTTAATTGATTTGGTAATCTAGTTCCTGAATTATTTAAGCAGTGTTTACATCTTAAATTACATTCATGTGTTATCTCTATATAAGCAATATCAGCAAAGCTAAAGTGATTTTCAGCTATATTATTGTTTTTTGTAAATTTTATCACAGGTTTTTCTTTTAGTTCTTTGGTGCAGGAATCTGTTGGAAACATTCCTTCTTCTAAAATTTTCTTTGTTTCACTTTTGTCTAAATATTCTCTTTGTCCGTTTTTTAAATTTAGTAGTGTTGAGCCAAAAATTTCTTCTCTCATATTAATATTGTACTCTATCATTTTACTTTCCTCCTTAGTTAAAAATTATATCATACTCATTGATAAAAATAAACATATTTACATAATTTTTACTATGAATAACTTATTGAAAAAATAAAATATTTCGAAATATACTTCTTTTGATATAAAAATTACTTTATTCTTTCCATATATCACTATAATTCAAGAGTATTCTATCTACCATATATTATTTTTCAACTTCTTTCCATTCCCTTAAATAATCACCTATAACATCTCTAAATTCTATTTCTAACCTGTCTTTACTCTTATCATAACAAATTTGCAATAACTCCAATTTTATTAACTTGTTATCATAAAAACCAAACTCAATCTTTTTCTCTCTAATTAATTGATTCATAGTATCACTAAAAATTTTCATATCTTTTTCTGTTTTATTGCTCTTTTTCATTATTACCTCCTTACCCGTTGCTTAACGTCATATTGTCACAAACATCGGGGTAAAATCAATATAAATTGTAAAAAAAGGTGGTATAAATTATGGCTGTCAGGAAATTAAATAATAATTTAAATGTAATTGGAGAGAATTTAAGAAATTATAGAAAAGAAAAACATTTATCTCAAGCTGATTTGACAATGGAATTAAATTTACTCGGAATAAATCTTCATAAAAATGATGTTTATATGATTGAAAATAATAAAAGAAGTGTCAAAGATTATGAAGTATGGGGTTTTATAAAAGTACTTAATATATCTTATGATGAATTATTTGCTGGCATTGAAGATAAATTAGAAAGTTAAATTTTTTACTTTCTATATAAATAAAATAAAAAAATCCTCCTCTTATTATTATTTATAATATTAATATTTATATTATTTTCTTTGACATTTTTATCAATACCCTATTGTTTTTTTATACAATAGGGTATTGATTTTTTTGTATATAGGGTATGTATTATTTAATACATAGGGTCATTTTTTTACATAAATATAGTTACTGAGTCCTTGTTCTCTCTCTATTATAAATCCACAACATAAATGTGTCTGGATATAACTACTTGTTGTTCATTTCTTATTAATTTCGCATAAATATATCCTAAACTTTGTAGGTGTGAAATCCATCTACTAACTGTTTCATTACTTACATTATATAAGTTAGCAAAATATCTATTTTGTGCATGACAATATCCGTTTTTATTACTGAGTGCTGTTAATTCTCCATAAAGTATCTTTTCAGCTGGTTTTAAATTTCTATCATATCTAACTTTTGCAGGTATTATTGCATAGTAATTTGCTCTATTTTTTCGTTCATATCATTCCTCCATTTCTTATATGTTTAATTCTCATTATTTTACATTTTAAGCCATTTTTTGTTTCAAATTATATAAATTTATTAGTTCTAAAATATTCGAATTCAAATCGTTTCTCAAGCATATTTCAATTGGTGTCTACTTTGGAATCTACCTTCTGGAATATCATGTATGCAGATTGCTATTGCTAGTGAATACCCCAAAGTGATAGACGCTTCAAAGCCTGAGCCTATCGCTAAACCTTCTGGAAAGTTATGTAGTGCTAGCCCTATCGATACTATTATTCCTGTTTTTAATAAACTATTTTTCACAAATTTCCTTTTTCTATCATTGGCATTAAACTTTTTTTCTACTAAACAATCGCACAATATCATACAAACTATTCCTAAAATAATTCCAATTATTGCATTAATTGTTGACGATATTTTTAAAGCCTCTGGAATCAAGTCAAAACTTAGTATCGCGGTCATTAGGCCAGATGCAAATGATAAAATAAAACTTAAAAATTTGTTAGATGGATTTTTAAATTTAATTCCTATTATTCCTCCTATGGTTGTTCCAAATGTTCCAAAGAATAATCCTACTAGCGTTGTTTTTAAAATTTCGTTCATAACAAAACTCCTCAAAATAAATTTATTACATTTTATTTTAAAGAGTTTTACTTTATTCAAGACTATTTCAAATAATATTTTAATTATAACATTATTTCCAAAATATAAATATTTTATACATTTATTATTTTAATGTTTCCAAAAAAGATTCCTATTTTATATAAAAATAGAAGTTCTAATATCTTAGAACTTCTTATAATATTATTTGTTTTCTGAATCATTATTTTTATCTAGTTTTTTGCTTATTTCTGTTGTGTTTCTGCAGATTATAAGCACTACTAAAAATAGTTCATATCCAATTCTTGCAATTAAGTTTCCAACAACTAGATATACTATAAATGCTAAGAAACTTGTAGATATTACTGAGAATGATGATAATGTTATAAACATTGCTATTATTAAGTATAATATTTTCAATATGTTCTCAATAACCATTTTCTTAAATGTTAGGAAATCATACATCCATCCTAAAAATCCTGTGTAGTTTCCTTCATTTTTCTTAGATAAAAATGTAAAATACAACACTATTCCACCAACAATGGCTAATACTAATGATATAATAATCCATACAGCATTTCCTTCTGAGAATAGTGATGGTGTTGAGCTATAGCTCCTTGCATATCCACTTGATACCATAAAAAAACCCCTTTCATTATTTTTCTATAAAATATCATAATTTTTTATAATTTTCAACATTTTTAGAAAAATCATTTAAATTTAAATGTAGGTTTGTCAAACATATGTCACACTTTATTGATAAATATAGTGTTTGATATG
>USEX01000013.1 GCA_900553755.1 uncultured Clostridium sp. | reverse complement strand
AAAATTTAGTGCTAATAAATAAAAAATTTTAAGACATTTTCAAAAATGATTGACATATTGATCTATTATTTTTGTAATTATTTTTTGTCATATTATTCATTTCTTCTGCCCTATCTTTTTGCTTACTAATTGGTAACCATCCAAAATACGAAGTCACAAATTCTCCAAATCTACTTATCTCTTCATTCTCACAAAATGTATTTTTCTCTTTCATAAAAACGCCTCCATATATTTATATATTTTGGCATTTTCTTAAAATTTTATTCCTTTAATATATAATTTTCTATCGCATCTGATACTCCATCATTATTATTATCATTTACTACAACATCAGCAAATTCTTTCATGTATGGAGCACTATTTCCCATTACTATTCCTAATCCTGCCTTTTCTATCATTTCTTTATCATTTATATTGTCTCCGATAGCAACAATTTCCTCAGCTTTTATATCTAATATATTTGATAGTTCTTTAATTGCATTCCATTTATTCACATTTTGACTTGTTATTTCTGTATAATAATATTCTATAGCAATTTCTTCTGTTCCACGTTTTATTCTTTTTCTTGACATGTGTGCTACATCTAAAACATCTATACCTTTTATCTGCCTTAATTTTCTAATTATTCCTCCAAAAATTATTTCATTATCATCACATATTGTTATTTTTAGAACATTTATATTCCCTGAATTTTCTACATAGCTATATATATCATCTACTATTTTTATGTTTGTTTTTTGGTCTTCTGTCTTATTTTGATTTTCATAATTATATACAAGTGTATTGTAATTTAATGATTTAGTAATAGTTAAATTTTCTGTGTACACATTGTAATATATACTATTTTCTTCGCATTCTTTAATTATTTGCAAAACTTTTTTCTTTTCTATGCATTTATCGTATATTATGGCTTTTTTCTGCAAATCATATAATACAGAACCATTTCCACATATCACATATTTATCTGATTCAATTTCTCTTGCAATACTAGAAGCTGAATTTATTGGTCTTCCTGATGCTATAATAACTTCTACATTTTTATCTATTAATTTTTTTATAGATTCTATATTCTTATTAGAAACTTGCCCATAAGAATTTAGTAAAGTTCCATCTAAATCTATACATACTAATTTATACATTATTATCTCCTGTTTTTTATTCTAGTTTATTATATTTTACTATTATACCACATATTCATGTTTTGCAACACATATTTTAAATTAAAAGAACTTTCAAAAATTTCCAGTGTATTTTCCGTTTTATTGTGCAATATAACTATTGAAAAGTACATTACTTTTCGATATTAAATATTCACATTCTAGGAGGTGAAAAATAATGGCACATTCATCAAGCAACAGTAATTACAAAGTAGTTCCAGAAGCTGCTGATGCATTAAACAAATTCAAATATGAAGTAGCTAGTGAAGTTGGTGTAAATCTAAAAGATGGTTACAATGGTGACTTATCTTCAAGAGATGCAGGTAGAATAGGTGGACAAATGGTTAAGAAATTAATCCAACAAGCTGAAAGCCAAATGAAATAGTTCTAGTTTAATTTATTAAACTATTATTATTAAGACAGGATTTTAAGTTTTGTTTTTATATATTTTATTATTTATATGTTTTATCAGTTTTATAGTAATAAGATACATAAGGGCAGGATTTAACTTCCTGCCTCATTTATTGTTATGATTAATTCTACTATTATTTATGAAACTTTAGCTATATTTCTTGCTACTTTTCTTTTTATTACTAATTGGTATTTCATTTTTTCATACTTCTCTATTCCGGTTTCTAATGCTTGCTTATATGCTTTACTATTTACTTTGTATTGTGACTTACAAAATGCTTGCAATAACGTTGTTTCGATAATTTTTTTATTATATTTTACTATATCAGGATTTATTACTAAAACTTTATTTTTCACTTTGCAAAAAGATCCTTTCATTCTCTCTATTTTATAATCTTCAGGTGCAAATCCCAAAATTACTCTTATCTTCTCCATTGAATTTTCTATTTCTGTTTCGGCGATTTCATCATACATTTTTTCTATAGCCATATTTATTATATTTACATTATCCATTGTTCTATATTTTTTCGGTAAATATAAATTTATATTTTGTTCTTGTTTATCTAGTTCTATAATTGGATTGTTTCTATATTTAACACCTAAATTTAAATTTTTTCCTAATACACTAATTGTTAAGTAAGTTCTATTTATAAAGTTTTTGTGATTTTCTAAGATATTCATTTAAATTTTCCTCCCGCAATTATTGAACCTTTGTTCGTCTTGTGTCTATATTCTATAGCTTATTTTTTAAAATGTCAATAGTTTTTTCATAGAAAAGCGAACATTTTTTCCTGCAATTGTAATATAATAAAAGCCCCTTTATTTAGAGGCTTTTTCGGTTTTTATATAACAAGTTTATTTATTCATAGCTTCTTCTACAGCTACCGCTACTGCTACTGATGCACCAACCATTGGGTTGTTACCCATTCCAATTAATCCCATCATTTCTACGTGTGCTGGTACTGATGAACTTCCTGCGAATTGTGCATCTGAATGCATTCTTCCCATTGTATCTGTCATACCATATGAAGCTGGACCTGCTGCCATATTATCTGGGTGTAATGTTCTTCCTGTTCCACCACCTGAAGCAACAGAGAAATATTTCTTTCCTGCTTCTAATCTTTCTTTCTTATATGTTCCTGCTACTGGATGTTGGAATCTTGTTGGGTTTGTTGAATTTCCTGTAATTGAGATGTCTACATCTTCTAACCACATTATTGCAACGCCTTCTCTTACATCATTTGCGCCATAGCATCTAACTTGGCTTCTCTCACCATCTGAATATGGTATTTCTTCAACTACTTTTACTTTACCAGTGAAGAAATCGAAATCTGTTTTTACATATGTAAAACCATTAATTCTAGAAATTATTTGTGCTGCATCTTTTCCTAATCCATTTAATATAACTCTTAATGGCTCTTTTCTTACTTTATTAGCAGATTTTGCTATTCCTATAGCACCTTCTGCTGCTGCAAAGCTTTCGTGACCTGCTAAGAAAGCAAAGCATTTTGTTTCCTCTGATAACAACATTGATGCTAAATTTCCATGTCCTAATCCTACTTTTCTATCATCTGCAACTGAACCAGGTATACAAAATGCTTGTAATCCTTCTCCTATTGCTTTTGCTGCTTCATGAGCTTTTGTGCATCCTTTTTTTATTGCTATTGCTGCACCTAGTGTATATGCCCAAGCTGCATTCTCAAAGCATATTGGTTGAACACCTTTAACTATTTCATAAGGATTGAACCCTCTGTCTGTACATATTTTTAAAGCATCTTCAAAATCTTTTATTCCATACTTTTCCATTACTGGTTTTATTTGGTCTATTCTTCTCTCATAACTTTCAAATGTTACTGCCATCTCTTATTCCCCCTTCTTATTATTGCTTTCTTGGATCTACTTTTTTAACAGCTTCGTCGAATCTTCCATATTTTCCAGAAGCTTTTTCTATTGCTTCCATTGGATCCATTCCTGCTTTTATTCCGTCCATCATTTTTCCTAAATGAACATATTTATAACCTATTATTTGGTCATCTTTATCTAATCCAAGTTCTACAATATATCCTTCAGCTAAATTCAAATATCTTGGTCCTTTTAAAGTGCTTGAATATATTGTTCCTACTTGACTTGTATGGCCTTTTCCTAAGTCTTCAAGTCCTGCTCCTACTGGAAGTCCGCCTTCAGAGAAAGCTGTTTGTGTTCTTCCATATACAATTTGTAAAAATAATTCTCTCATAGCAGTGTTTATAGCATCACAAACTAAGTCTGTGTTTAATGCTTCTAATATTGTTTTTCCTGTTAATATTTCTCCAGCCATTGCTGCTGAATGTGTCATTCCTGAACATCCTACTGTTTCAATTAATGCTTCTTGTATTATTCCATCTTTTACATTTAATGTTAATTTACATGCTCCTTGTTGCGGTGCACACCAGCCTATACCATGTGTTAATCCTGATATATCTTTTATTTCTGTTGCTTTTACCCATTTTCCTTCTTCTGGAATTGGTGCTGGACCATGGTTAACTCCTTTTGCAATTGGGCACATATTTTCTAATTCTTTTGAATAAATCATCTTTATTGCTCCTTTCAAACCATTATTATAGAAATTGCTTAATGCAATATTTACATTATATTACAATATTCCTTATATTTCAATATTTTTCTTCATTTTTATATTGTATATTTAAAATCCTGTTCTTGGTAATTTTTTAGGTTCTGGTTTATTTTCTCTTATTATTGTTATTACCTCATCTTCATCACAAATTTTATAATCATTATGCTTTCCTTCTAATATAGTAGTATTCTTCACTTCCTGGTTTTCTGTTAAATCTTCTTTTAGTTTCACATAAATTTGCGGCTTTTCTTCTGCAGCAAAATTCACATTTACATCTCCGTATTTTATTTTTATTTCAGTAATTTTTTCATCATCTTCTAAATAAATTTTCTCCAAATCTATATAATTATTTACATTTGTACTTAAATTTTCTGCCAGCACAAGATATTCTTGCTTTTTATTAGTCCTATAATAAACATTATAACTAAGTTCTTGATTATATGTGCCTGTTGACATTCTAGTTATTTTTCCATATTCGAATGGTAAAAATTCATACCAGGTGAAATCATTTAATTCTACATTTCCGGTATTTCTTATTTCAAAATCATACCTAATCTCTTGATTAGCATATGACAAGCTAGGTCCCTTTTTATTAATATCTACTTTAGGGTCCTTAGATTTATTAGTTATATTAAGTTCCACAATTTCGTTATCTGAACTAATGCTAACTTCATAGATTTCTTCATTTTTCATGTACCACTCATTTGCCTTAGTTTCTATTACTTTATATTTTCCTAGAGGTAGCATCTTGCTTACAGCCTTCCCTTCTTCATTTGTAATTATATGGTCTATAATATTGCCTTTGTAATCTAATACGTCAAACTCTGTTCCTTCTATATAACTTCCTTGTGGTAAATTTAATATGCTATTTTCATTTTCACTTGTTTTATTTATTTCTAGTTTTCCTTTCTTTTTCTCGTTTTCTATTGTAAGATTTAATTTTTCATTCCAATTTATTTTTATACTATGTTCTTCTCCTAACCTATATTCTTCATTTGTTTTTGTTTCCTTTAATATATATTCTCCAATATCAATATTATTAATAATGGCTTTTCCTTCTTTATCTGTTACTAATTTTTCAATTATCTCTCCTTTATCATTTAATAGTTCAAACTCCACACCTTCTATTTTTATACTGTTATCATCTTTATCTACCTTTGTAACCTCCAGGCTTCCCTTTTTTCTTTTATTTGTTATTTCCAATTCATGTGTAGTATTATATCCAATTTGTATTTCTTTTCCATTCACATCTATTTCATATTTTTCATCTGTTTCTATCTCTGTTACAATCACAGTTCCTTGATGTACATCTTTTATTTCTATTTTCCCTTCCTCATCAGTCACAAAATCACCTATATTTTCTCCATCTTTATACTTTATATTGAATTTTACTCCACTTATTGGTTCTTTATTTTCCTCATCCAATTTTATTATATTTATAGTGGACTTTCCTGCTCCAATTTTAGTATTTATAACTCCATTAAATTTTTCATTGTTTTCTCCAACTACAACATAATTTTGTGAATTTTCCTTTTCACTTCTAGCATAATATACGGGATAATTCTTTAAGGTTAATTCATAATTTATCTTAATATCATATTCCTTTTTTATCTGGTCTTTCGGAATCATTATTTTCAATTGTTCTCCGCCATTAAAACTCTCTTTTTTCTGTCCGTTTTTGTCTGCTATATATGTCTCCTGTGGTGCTCCTTCTATACTTTTCACTTTAAGTGATATATCTCCACTAGTTTTTTCTAATATATAACTTGATGAATAGTTTTTTCCATCTTTCTCTGCTACTAACCCTCCACTCTGCTTTATGGAGGCTACTGGTATATTTTGCGAATTATTATACGCTATATTAACTAGATTATATATTGCATCTACTACTTTTCTTCCTCTTCTATTTATATCTTCCAAATTTTGGTCATTAATCGGGTCTCGCCCTCCTCTAAAATAATCATAAACTTTTTCAAGAGGCCATTTTCTAAGCACAAAATATGCAGCCTGCTTTGTAGCCAAATACGCATCATCTTCAGTTTCAACTCCTAATTGCTGATATGAAACATATGGATATCCATTTTTATATACATTCCATAATTCTTTATTGGTTATTTTATTTGATATTGTTGCCTCGTATTGTTCTACTTCCCCCGGTAGCCAACCAACACCATCTAATTCTGGATCTACACAATAGGCCACTCTATTTTTTCCATTCTTATCTTGATAATATGTTCTTGAATATGTAATATACATCCATCTTTCTTTTGCCTCATTCCAATACTGAATAGTATAAAAGCCAAGATTTCCTCTTTTTATTAAAGATTTTTCACCTATTTCTATCACGTTAGCCAAAGCTATAGTATTTTGCAAAACCATAGCAATAATAATTACTAATGATATTATCTTTGTTAATTTTCGCATTACTCTGCCCTCCTTTTTAAATTTCTACAGCTTGTACGCAAAGCCTTTGATTAGGCCTATTTGCAATACATGTTATTAATGTTATTTTATTCTCACTTGAATTTTCTAATAAACTCCAATCTGTTTCTAATATTGCTTGACTCGTTTCTACCTTGTATCTTTTTGTCCCATATTTATTTTCATATACTATATCATCACCTTTTTTTAGTTCATTTAACCTTGCAAAATATGAATATTCATTTCCTCTATTATGTGCTGCGAGGCATACATTTCCATCATATATTGCAGTATCTTCTATGTGCCCCACATATGATTTTAAAACTTCTTGATTGCTTCCTTCTTTTATTGGCGCTTCTAAGTTTATTTTATCTATTCGTATTCTTCCTATTAACTCTTCTTCTGGGTATTCTTCTCCACCTTCTTCTAAATTTTCATACACTATATTCTTCACTTTCTCTGTATTCTCTGGTTTCTCATACGTACAAAAACAAACTACTGCCACAATTATTGACGCAATAATTGGCAATATTATTATCTTTTTATTCACATTTTCTCCTTTCTTGTTTTATTTTTGTTTTTAATTTTGGAAATTTTTTAGAATCAAAATAAATATGAGCTCTAATTTATTAGATATTAAATATGATTAAAATTCTTTTTTATTATATATATTTTTTGTGTATAGTCAATACATGTAACCTCTTTTTTTTCCTTTTCGTATTCCATTTTTCTACATTATTTTTATTTTATATGCATAAAAAAAAGAAAAGACTTTACAAATCTTTTCTTTTTATTAATTTATGCTTCTGGTTCTATTAAGCCATAATTTTTGTTATCATTTAATTTGTAGATTACATTAACTTTTCCTGTTTCAACATTTATAAATGTTAAAAATCTATTTTGTGGTTTTTCTTCTAATAATAGTTTAGCATCTTCTGCTGTTGTAGGTTTAATTGAATAATACATAGTTTTTACTATTTCATTTTCAATTTCATGTTCTTGACCTCTCATTTCGTCTTTCATTCTGATTGAGTCAGTCATATTTTGCTTATCTTTTTTAGTTTTTATTTTTCTTATTTGACCTTCTACTATGTCTATATCTTTATCTATTGAAGCATACAAATCTTTGCTTGCAGAAACAGCTCTTAATACTTCACCATATACTGTTATTTGCATTTCTGCGATTTGATCTTCTCCTTCTTTTTTTATTGTTACAAATAAATCTATTTCATCTGTATCAAAGTATTTTTGTAATCTTTCGGCTTTTGTTTCGATATAATCTTTTATTGATTCTGTTGCCTTTAGTTCCCTTTCTGTTATTTTTATGTTCATAAAAATCGCTCCTTTCAATCTTATCTATATGTATTGTTTGTGAGCCTATTATATATGTTTTATTTGGCTTTTTCAAGTATTTTTCATGAATTAATTGTAAAGTTTGTTTTTATTAATAAACTCTATAATTCCTTCTTCTGTAAACTTTTTAGCAATTTCATTTTTACCTTCTTTTATTAAATCCCTTATTATGCTTGAACTGCAATTAGTATTATTCTTTATTCTCAACAAGTTAATATTTGCTAAATTGCTACTTATTGTCTTATTGTTATTTATCAAATCTGATAATTCCTCTCCTTTTCTTGCAAATACTATGAATTTATAATTAGTAATTAGTCTTTCAGCATCTTTCCAATTTGGCAATCTCAAAAAGTTATCTGCTCCCATTATGTAATAATTCTGACTTTTAGAATATTTATTTTCTATTTTCTCAAACGCTTCTATTGTAGTTAGAGATTTATTTAAGTTTAATTCTATATTTTCTACATCTAATTTTTTATATTCAGCACAAGCTATTTGCAACATTTCATATCTTAATTTTTCATCTATTAATCCTGGCTTTTTATAAGTATTTCCCATAGGTACGAAATATACTTTATCTAATTCCATTTCTTCTAATGCTGTTTTCGCAATTTCTAAATGTGCATTTGTTGGTGGATTAAAACTACCTCCAAAGAACCCTATTTTTTCCATATTTGATATTCCTTTTATATATTTTTTTAAAATTATATACTTATTCCTGTTATTTGTAAATAAAAATGTCTCTTGTGTCTTGCAAAGTTGGTTATTTCGTGTTACAATAGTATACGTTATAATTACAGAGATGCAAAGGGAGGTGCAAATAATGCCAAATATCAAATCAGCAATTAAACGTGTTAGTGTAATTGAAAAGAAAACTGCTCAAAATAATATGATTAAGTCTGGATATAAATCAGCTGTTAAGAAGTTTGAACAAGCTGTTGAAGCTGGAAATGTAGAAGAAGCAAAAGTATTATTCTCTGCTGCAACAAAAAAGATAGATCAAGCTTGTACTAAAGGAGTTTTAGTAAAAAATACAGCTTCTAGAAAAAAATCTTCATTATCTAAGAAGTTAAATTCAATTGCAAAATAAAAAATTGTGCACAGTTTTTTATTTTTAATATCCACTTTTATAGTGGATATTTTTTCATAAAAAAGTTGATAAAGATTTCTCTTTACCAACTATTTTTTTAATTCTTCTATAAACATTTTGTTAAGCATTTGTGGATTTGCTTTTCCTTTTGTTTGTTTCATTGCTTGTCCCACTAAAAATCCTAAAGCTCTATCTTTTCCCGCTTTATAATCAGCTATTGATTGAGGATTTTCGTTTAATATTTTCATTACAACTTCTTTTATTGCTGATTCATCTGAAATTTGAATCCATCCATTTTCTTTAATTATCTCTTCTGGCATTTTCATTGCATCTTTAGCACATTTAAATAATTCTTCCAATACTTTCTTTCCTATTGCAGAACTAATTGTGCCCTTATCTATTAACTGAATTAGTTGCGCTAATTCTTTACCAGAGAATGGAATATTTTCCGGCTCTATTTCTTCCTCATTTAAAATACGAGAAATATCTGATAATATCCAGTTTGCAACTGCTTTTGCATTTTTACATATTTTCTCTGCTGCTTCGAACAAGTTTGATAAATATTTAGAAGCAGTAAGTAATCGTGCATCTTTTTCAGTTAGCTTATATTCTTCCATGTACCTTGTTTTTCTGATTTCTGGTAATTCTGGTAGATTTTCTTTAATATTATTTATATACTCATCAGATAATCTAATTGCTACCAAATCTGGTTCTGGGAAATATCTGTAATCCTGCGCATCTTCTTTGTTTCTCATCGAGAAAGTTCTTCCAGATACATCATCCCATCTTAGTGTTTCTTGCTCTATTGTTCCGCCATTATCTAATACTTCTGATTGCCTTTGTATTTCGTATTCGATAGCTCTAGATATAGATTTAAACGAGTTCATATTTTTCATTTCTGTACGAGTTCCAAATGGCTCTCCTTTTTTATGTATAGAAACGTTTACATCAGCTCTAAACGATCCTTCTTGCATTTTACAATCTGATACTTCAATGTATTCTAATGTTGATTTTAATTTTCTTAAATATCTATCTGCTTCTTTTGCAGATCTTAAATCTGGCTCTGATACTATTTCTATCAATGGTACTCCTGCTCTGTTTAAATCAACTAAACTTCCTCCACTAAATTCATTATGGTTCAACTTTCCAGCATCTTCTTCTATATGTATTCTTAAAATTCTTATTTTCTTGTTGTTGCCTTCATTATCTTCTATTTCTATATATCCGTTATTACAAAGAGGTTTATCAAATTGTGATATTTGATAAGACTTTGGTAAATCTGGATAGAAATAATTTTTTCTATCATTTTTGCTATTTTGTTCTATAGAACAATTTGTAGCTAATCCAGCCTTGACAGCATATTCAACTACTTTTTCATTTAGTACCGGCAGTGTTCCCGGCAAAGCCATACAAATTGGGCAAGTATGAGCATTAGGCTCTGCACCAAATTCTGTAGGGCAACTACAAAATATTTTTGTCTTAGTAGAAAGTTCAGCATGGACTTCAAGTCCTATTACTACTTCATAATCTTCTCTTGGCATTATTTTTCCTTCCTTATTAATTATTTAGTTTTTATTTTGTAAACTCTGGTTTATACTTTTCTCTAAATTTTTCTTTTTGTTCAAAAGCATATGCAGCGTTTAGTATTGTTTCTTCATTAAATCTGTTTCCTATAAGCTGCATTCCTATTGGCATTCCGCTTTTATCAACTCCACATGGTATAGATATAGCTGGCACACCTGCTATATTAATTGATACTGTGCAAATATCTGCCAAATACATTTCTAATGGATTATTTGACTTTTCTCCTATATTGAATGCTGTTGTTGGCGCAACTGGAGTTAATAATATATCATATTTAGCAAAATTCTTGTCAAATTCTTTTTTTACAAATGTACGTACCTTTTGGGCTTTTTTATAGTATGCATCATAATATCCAGATGATAATACATATGTTCCAAGTATTATTCTTCTTTTTACTTCGTCTCCAAAAGCTTCACTTCTAGAATTAACAAACAATTCATTTAAATCTGTGTAGTCTTTAGCCCTGTAACCATATCTTATTCCATCAAACCTTCCTAAGTTTGAGCTTGCTTCAGCACAAGCAATTATATAATACGTAGCCAAAGCATATTCCGCAACATCTAAAGAACATTCCTCTACAATAGCTCCCATTTCTTTATATTTTTCTATTGCTTCTTCTAATTTTTCTTTTACTTCTTTATTAATTCCTTCTCTAAAAAATTCCTTAGGAACTCCTATTTTCAAGCCCTTAATATCTTTTTCTAATGATTCTGTATAATCCTTCTTTTCCATATCATACGATGTTGAATCTTTTTCATCATGTCCTGCTATCAAATTTAACAACATAGCACAATCTCTTACATCTTTTGTAATAGGTCCAACTTGATCAAGTGATGAAGCAAATGCAACTAAACCATATCTTGATACTAATCCATAGGTTGGTTTTAAACCTACAACTCCGCAAAATGAAGCAGGTTCACGTATTGAACCGCCTGTATCTGAACCTAGCGCCCAAGGGACTAAATTTGCTGCTACTGCAGCTGCAGAGCCTCCTGAAGATCCTCCTGGAACCTTATTTAAGTTCCAAGGATTGTGTGTAATTTGCATTGCAGAATTTTCTGTAGAGCTTCCCATAGCAAATTCATCCATGTTTAATTTGCCTAAGCTAATAATTCCACTTTCCTCTAATTTTTCTACAACTGTAGCATCATATGGTGAAACAAAATTTTCTAGCATTTTTGATGCGCATGTAGTTTTTACCCCTTTTGTGCAAAGATTATCCTTTATTCCTATTGGTACTCCCGCAAAAGGTCCTACACTTTTTTCTTTTCTTTTTGCATCTATTTTTTCTGCTTTTTCTTCTGCTTCATCTAGTGTTGTTGTTATAAATGCTTGTACATCTTTTTCCTTCTCTTCTATTCTAGACTTATATGCTTTTACAATTTCTCTTGATGTTAATTTATCATTATTCAACTTTTCTAAAAGTTCGTGTACTGTAAATTCAGTTATATCCATATTTTTCTCCCTCTTATAAAATTAATTTAATACTTTAGGAATTTTAAACATTCCTCTTTCCGCTTCTGGTGCATTTTGTAAAAGCCCTTTATGATTTTCAAATTCTTTAATTTCGTCTTTTCTAAAAACATTATAATTTTCGTTTGTACCAATTGTTTCTTCCATATTTTCTATTGGAGCTTTATTTACAACCTCTGCAAAATTTAATATATCCTGTAAATTATTTAAATAATCTTCTATTTCGTTATCTTTTATTTTTAAATCTGCAAGTTTTGCAATATGCATTAATTCTTCTTTACTTACTTTCATAGAAAACTCCCTTCTTTTTACTTTACATATTATATACTCTATTTTTCCTTTAAACAAGAGATTTTGCAATTTTTTTAGTTTTGTGATATGATATATAGTATAATTTTTAGAAAGGTGGCATTGTTGATGATTACAATCATTAACGACAACAACCAAAAAGCAGAGATAATTCGGTCCTTAGAATTTCTTTGTAACACTGCTTGGCGAAACAAGAACTATTGTTTCGCATGCAGTAAGATTCAAAAAGTCATAGAGAAATGTTTCAAAGATGAAACTTCCTATGACATCATGAATACTATCTACAAGCTGGATGGTAAAGAACACCTCTATCCATACAAAGAACTGCTTCAAAGGCATAATGATTGCACAATAGATGATATTGAGCAAATCGAATCCATTTTCCTGTATAAATTCAGGAAAATGATGAAGGTCGCATTTAAATTATGAGGCAAAAAGTTAGAGGAACCTTTTTAGGTTCCTCTTATCTTATTAATTATATCTTATTACTCTATATTGTATTTTTAATAATATTTTTAACACAGAATCATTTAGCGGATAGGATCTATGTAAGCCTGCTAAATCTAACTTTTTGCTTGTATTTATTTCATTATCTGTTAAATTCTGAATAAATCCCTCTTCTTTCAAAGCTACTCTCTCTTCTTCTGTATATAGTCCATATGGATATGTAAATACTTTTAGCAAGTTTTCATCTTGTAAATTTATCTTCAAATTTTCATATGCTTGTTCAGTTTGGTTAACCAAATCTTCCTTTGTTTCTAAATCATATTTTGCATGTGTTAGCCCATGTGAATATATGCTCATAAGTCCACTTTCTTTCATCTCTTTTGCCTGTTCCCATGTATAATAACCATCTGAACCAACGCAATCATCTATAGCAAAAGATGTCATTGGTATATTATATTTTTTCGCTATTTCAAATGCATATTTATATACCCCTGTATAGCCATCGTCAAAGGTTATCAAAAAGCTCCACTTTGGTATTTGCTTTTCACCATTTTTGTATTGCACTAAATCTTCATATGTAATTGGCTTATATCCTAATTTCATTAACCCTGTTATTTGCTTTTCAAATTTATCTACTGTTGTTTGCATATAATCATATTCAATTTCAGATTCATTCTCTACTAAATCATGATATACAAAAATTGGTATTTGTAGATTTTTTTGGCTAATATAATATGTATTGTTTACTGTAGCAATTTCATATGATACAAAGCTCACTACAGCTACAACTATAGCAATTAATATTGCTATTAGTACTTTCTTTGTTTTACTATTTTCTTTCATTTTACCTCCCCTAATAATTCGCCCATTCGGTTTTCTCCAATTGGGCGAATTCTTTATTTTATACATTTGCTTTATTATAATTCTTTTCCATAGTAGCTATCTATTAAGATTTGTTTTAATTCTTCTACTAATGGTAAACGTGGATTAGCTGTTGTACATTGGTCTGAAAAAGCTCTATCTGCTAATTCATCTACTTTTGCCATGAATTCATTTTCGTCTACTCCAGCTTCTTTGAAAGAACGTGGAATTCCTACATCATCAGCTAACTTTCTTACTTCTCTTATTAATGACTGTACTCCCTCTTCATTTGTATATGCTGGATAATTCATCCTTCTAGATATATCTGCATATTTTTTATCTGCTATATAGTACTCATATTTAGGGAATGATACAAATTTGCTTGGATCTTTTACTCCATTATACTTAATAACATAAGGCAATAAAATTGCATTTATTCTTCCATGTGGCAAATGAAATTCTGCACCAATTTTATGTGCTAATGAATGGCAGACTCCTAAAAATGCGTTTGTAAAAGCCATTCCAGCAATTGTGCTAGCATTGTGCATTTTCTCTCTGGCTAATTTATTATTTCCATCATTGTATGCATCTCTTAAATATTTAAATACTAATTCCGCTGCTTTTTCTGCTAATCCATCTGTATAATCTGAAGCCATACTCGATACATAAGCTTCTAGCGCATGTGTTAATACATCCATTCCAGTATCTGCTGTAATTGATTTTGGCAAGCTCATTACTAAATCCACATCCACTATAGCAACATTCGGAGTTAGCTCATAATCTGCTAATGGGTATTTTCTATTCTTCTCTTTATCAGAAATTACAGCAAAAGATGTAACTTCTGAACCTGTTCCTGAAGTAGTTGGAATAGCTACTAATTTTGCTTTTTGTCCAAGCTTAGGGAATTTATACGTACGTTTACGTATATCCATAAATTTTAATTTCATACCTTCTATATCTGCATCTGGATGCTCGTAGAATAACCACATTCCCTTTGCAGCATCTATGGCGCTTCCGCCTCCTAATGCAATAATAACATCAGGTTTGAATTCATTCATTTGTTCAACGCCTCTTTTTATTGTTGCAAAAGATGGGTCTGGCTCAACATCTGAAAATATTTGAGAATGAACATATTCTTGTCTATTTCTTAAATGATATAAAATTTTATCTACATACCCTAACTTAACCATTCCTGCATCTGTTACTATAAAAGCTCTTGTTATTTCAGGCATTTTTTCTAAATATCCTATTGCACCTGCTTCAAAATATATTTTATCTGGAATTTTAAACCACTGCATATTAACTCTCCTCTTCGCAACTCTTTTTACATTTATTAAATTTACTGAAGATACATTTGCTGTTGTAGAATTCCCACCAAAAGTTCCACATCCTAGTGTTAATGATGGCATGTTAGTATTATAAATATCTCCTATTGCACCATGAGTAGATGGTGAATTTACTATTATTCTTCCTACTTTTACTTTTTCTGCAAATTCTTGGATAGTTTCATTATCCTCTGAATGGATTACTGCAGAGTGACCTAAGCCTCCAAATTCTATTAGTTTTTCTGCTAAATCAATTCCCTCTTCTTTATCTTTTACTACGTAATATGCAAGAACTGGGCTTAATTTTTCTTTTGAAAATGGATTTTCAATTCCTACTCCATTTTCTTTTAAAACTAATACTTTAGTTTGTACTGGTACTTCTATTCCTGCTCCTTTAGCAATATTGTATGGGCTTTTTCCTACAATATCTGCATTAAGGCTACACCCTTTTTCCTCAATAAACATACTATTCCTTAATCTATTTGTTTCATCCTCACTTAAGAAATAGCAACCTGTTTCTTTCATTAATTTTTCAAATTCTTCATGAATTTCATCATCAACAATAACAGATTGTTCTGAAGCACAAATCATTCCATTATCAAATGATTTTGATAATACTAAATCATTTACTGCTGTTTTTAATTTTGCTGTTTTATCTATATAGCAAGGTACATTTCCTGGTCCAACTCCTAATGCTGGTTTTCCACACGAATACGCACTTTGCACCATTCCTTTTCCACCTGTTGCAAGTATTAAATTTACGTCAGGATTCTTCATAAGCAAAGTTGTTGCAGTTATTGATGGCTCTGGAATCCATAATATACAATCTTCTGGAGCTCCAGCTGCTATTGCTGCTTCTTTTAAAATTGTTGCAGCTTTTACACTACATTTTTGTGCGCTTGGATGAAATCCGAATATTATTACATTTCTTGTTTTAGCAGATATTATTGATTTAAACATTGTTGTTGAAGTTGGGTTCGTTACAGGAGTAACACCTGCAATTATTCCAACTGGTTCTGCTATTTCTTCGTATCCTTCTTCTTCATTTTCATTTATTATTCCTACAGTTTTATCATATTTTATGCTATGGTATATATATTCTGTAGCAAACATGTTCTTTGTTATTTTATCTTCATATATTCCTCTTCCCGTTTCTTCCACAGCCATTTTTGCTAGTTCCATATGGTGTTCAAGCCCTGCCATTGCCATTGCTTTTACAATTTTATTTACTTGTTCTTGATTTAGCTTCATATATTCTTCTGAAGCCTTTTTTGCTCTGATAACAAGGTTATTTACCATATCCTGTATTTTAGCTTTCTCTTCCTCTGTAATATCCATAAATCTCTCCTTTACAATTTTAATTATAATTTATTATAACCATATTGCTATTATATATTAACAAATTTATTTGTCAACAATTCATCTTTCATTATCTTTTGTTTTATTGCCTTGTTTTTTCTTCATTCCAGGGATTTTACACAAATTCATAACTTCCATTCCATTTGCAATTTCAGCCATTAATTGAATTTCATTTATCTTTTTATATCCTTCCTCATCTTGTTTATATAAAAACCTTGTATATCCATTTTGCGAATTATCAACCGATAAACATGCTGCATATTTTGTTTTTTCGCCGTCTTTCTTTCTCAAATATATTTCTTTTATTTTTCTTCTTTCCTTATCACTTAAAAGTTTCTTCATCATCCAATCATAATATGCCATTTTTTCTATATAACCCATATCTTTTATCTCTGCAGGTTTCTTTGCTTCACTCAATATCTTCTCTAATTTTATTTCTAATTCTTTTTGCTCACTCAATTCTTTTCTTAAGCTTTCTATCATTCCTTCTATATCCTGTTCTCCATCATAATAATATCCTATTGTTTTATCTATCTCTTCTATTTTCTCTTCATCTATAGATTTTACTTGTTCATTCATACTAATTCCAAAATGTTTTGTTTTTCTTTGTGACTGTATATACTTTAAATCTCTTTGTAAATCTGCCTCATACTCTTTGCCATCAATTTTTATTCTGCTAAAAACATGAGGATCTTCATCACTCACCTTATACACATCACTTTCCATTCCTATTTGTGCTAATAAATCTTGATACGTTCTTGAAATTGATACGCAAATAGCTTTATGCCCTTTTTTTATTTGCCTTATATCTATTGGGCTATTCATAGATTTTCTATATATTTTTTTCTTTTCTTTCTCATTACCTAGCCAATATTTTTCATCAAACGAAAACAAACGGCCTAACTGAATATATACATATCTTGCCTTTTCAATTTCTGAAAATCCATCTGGAATTTGTTCTACTATTTTATTTGCACTTTTTACAATATCCATAAGTTCCTCCATTTTTATACATTACAATTATACTTTCTAACATTGTTTTTTACAATATCTAATTTAACTTTTTATTTTTAGATTTCTGCCTATAAGTCTCATTTTTCCTTGACTTTTAGGCACATAAAATATATAATCTTTGTAAAATATTTTTTTGCAGAGAGGAAGATTTTTTATGTCATATAATTTTAAAGAAATAGAAAAAAAATGGCAGAAATATTGGGACGAAAATAAAACATTCTATACTGACGTATGGGATTTTTCTAAGCCTAAATATTATGCTTTAGATATGTTTCCATATCCATCAGGACAAGGTTTGCATGTAGGTCACCCAGAAGGCTATACAGCTACAGATATAATGTCTAGAATGAAAAGAATGCAAGGCTTTAATGTTTTACACCCTATGGGATGGGATGCATTTGGTCTTCCTGCTGAGCAATATGCAATAAAAACAGGTAATCATCCTGCAACTTTTACAATGGAAAATATTGCCACATTTAAAAGACAATTAAAGATGCTTGGCTTTTCTTTTGATTGGGATAAAGAAATTTCTACTTGTGACCCTAATTTCTATAAATGGACTCAATGGATATTTAAACAATTATATAAAGAAGGATTAGCAAAATTAATAGAAATGCCTGTTAATTGGTGTGAAGGATTAGGTTGCGTTCTTTCTAATGATGAAGTTATTAATGGAAAAAGTGAAAGAGGCGGCTTCCCCGTTATCAGAAAAAATATGAAACAATGGGTTATGGATATTCCTAAGTATGCTGAAATATTATTAGATGGATTAGATGATATAGATTGGCCAGAATCAACAAAAGAAATTCAAAGAAATTGGATTGGGAAATCTGTTGGTGCTGAAGTAATATTTAAAGTTTCTGATTCAGACTATACTTTCACTGTATTTACAACAAGACCTGATACTTTATTCGGTGCTACCTACTGTGTACTAGCACCAGAGCACAAATTAGTATCTAAAATTACCACTCCAGAACATATGGAAGAAGTAAATAATTACATTGCCCTTGCTGCTTCAAAATCAGACTTAGAGAGAACTGATTTAATGAAAGAAAAGAGCGGTATATTTACAGGAAGCTATGCTATAAATCCTGTAAATGGTAAGAAAATACCAATCTGGATTTCTGATTATGTTTTGGCTACTTATGGAACTGGCGCTATTATGGCTGTTCCTGCTCATGACCAAAGAGATTACGAGTTTGCTACAAAATTTGGAATTGATATAATTTCAGTAATTGATGGTGGTGATATTAGCAATTCTGCTTATGCCGGTGACGGTCTTCACATAAATTCAGATTTTCTTGACGGATTAAACAAGACAGATGCAATAGATAAGATAATTGATTGGTTAGAGAGTAAAAATATTGGCAAAAAGAAAATAAATTACAAACTACGTGAATGGATTTTTGCACGTCAACGTTATTGGGGTGAACCAATTCCTATCGTATATTTAGATGATGAAATGAGAGCTTTAGCAGATAGCGATTTACCTTTAAAATTGCCAGAGCTTGAGGATTACGGTCCTTCTAAAACTGGTGCTTCTCCATTAGATAAAGCTACTGATTGGGTTAATACTACTTTTGAAGGAAAACCTGCTAAACGTGAAACTAGCACTATGCCAGGTTCCGCTGGTTCTAGCTGGTACTTCTTAAGATACATAGATCCACACAATGATAAAGAATTAGCAGATAAAAAATTACTAGAGCACTGGCTTCCTGTAGATTTATATCTTGGTGGTCCAGAACATGCTGTAGGACATTTACTATACTCTAGATTCTGGAATAACTTCTTATACAATAAAGGTGTTGTTCCTGTAAAAGAGCCATTTGCAAAATTACGTCATCAAGGTATGATTCTTGGCTCTAATGGTGAAAAAATGAGTAAATCAAAAGGAAATGTAATTAATCCTGATGATATGGTTAAAGAATATGGTGCAGACTCTTTAAGAATCTATGAAATGTTTATGGGACCTTTAGATGCTGCTAAGCCTTGGGACCCTAATGGTATTGCAGGTTCTAAAAACTTTTTAGACAGAGTTTGGAGATTATTTGTAGAATCTGGAAAAATAAAAGATGATGAAAATAAAAATCTAGAAAAAGTTTATCATTTTACTGTAAAAAAAGTTACAAATGATTATGAAAATATGAATTTCAACACTGCAATCGCGCAAATGATGATTTTTATAAACAATGCTTACAAAGAAAATGTTGTTCCTAAAAAATATGCTGAAGGATTTTTACAATTATTAAATCCAGTAGCACCACACATCACAGAAGAATTGTGGAACAAACTAGGTCATTCTGATACAATTACTTATTCTAAATGGCCAACCTATGATGAAGAAAAAACCAAAAATGATACAATAAATTTACCTATACAAATAAACGGAAAATTAAAAGCAACTATTCAAATTGCTACTGATGAGACAGAAGAAAATATTAAAGAAGCAGTTCATAAAGCAATTGAATCTAAATTAGACGGAAAATCTATTGTAAAAGAAATTTATGTAAAAAACAGAATTTATAATGTTGTTGTAAAATAATTTATTATTTTTATGGAGGTTATAATGGTTGAAGATTCCAAAAGAAAACTATATGATGGTTATCAAATCAATGATTTTAGAGAATTGATTAATGTTAGATATACTATGTTTAAAGACAAGAACGCCTTTGAATATAGATTAAAACCTGATTCAGAAATAATTAAGGTTACATACGCAGATTACATTAACGATATAAAAGCTTTGGGCACCGCTTTATTAAATCTAGGCTTAGAGGAAAAGAGAATTGCATTAATTGCTCCTAATAGATACGAATGGTGTGTTAGTTATTTAGCTGTTACAACCTCTAATATTGTTGTAGTTCCTTTAGACAAATCATTGCCAGATAATGAGATTGAAAGCTTAATAATACGTAGTAAAGTAGATGGTGTTATTTTCGATAAAAAGTATTTAGATGTTTTTAATAACATAAAAAACAATAACACTTCTAACTTAACAACATACATTTGTATGGATTATTCTGAGGATAAAGATAATATTTTATCATACCCAAAGCTTATAAATAACGGAGCTAAGCTATTAGCCAATGGGGATAAAAAATATGACAATATCACAATTGATAATACAGCTATGTCTATTATGATATTTACCTCTGGAACAACTTCCATTTCAAAAGCTGTAATGCTAAGCCAAAAGAATATTTGCTCAGACATATATTCTTTAAGTTGTATGGCAAAAGTAACAAGCAATGATAAATTCCTTTCTTTTTTACCATTGCATCATACTTTTGAATCAACTTGTACATTCTTATATGGCACTTCCGCTGGAATTACTGTTGTTTTCACAGACGGATTAAAATATATAGTAAAAAACTTAAAAGAATATGAGATTACAGGTTTCGTATGTGTTCCCCTTGTTTTAGAAACAATTTATAAGAAAATAAATAAAGAAATTGAAAAGCAAGGCAAAACAAAATTAATTAAATTTGCTAGAAAGTTTTCTAATTTCCTATTGAAATTTCATATAGATATAAGAAAGAAGATTTTTAAGCCAATACTAGAGCAACTTGGTGGAAAGTTAAATATTCTTATCGCTGGAGGAGCCCCAATGGATAAAGAAGCCATATCAGCTTTCGTTGATTTTGGAATAAACCTACTTCAAGGATATGGATTAACAGAAACATCTCCTGTTGCAGCTGGCGAAAATGATAAATATAAAAGAGCAGGCTCTGTAGGCTTCCCTCTTCCAAATATTGATATAGAAATTGATAATCCAGATGAAGATGGTGTTGGAGAAATTATTATAAAAGCGCCTACTGTAATGCTTGGCTACTATGAGAATCCTGAAGCAACAGATTCAGTTCTTAGAGATTCATGGTTTCACACTGGTGATTTAGGAAAATTTGATGAAGATGGATTTCTATTTGTTACTGGAAGAAAAAAATTCGTTATCGTATTAAAGAATGGTAAAAAAGTATTCCCTGAAGAAGTAGAAATATTAATCAATAAACTTCCGTTCGTTCAAGAAAGTATGGTTTACGGTTTGCCAGATAGAGATAATGATGTAAAATTATGTGCAAAAATTGTTTATAATCCTGATACTATGAAAGAACTTTACCCTGCTAGTAGAGAATCAGATTATAAGAAATTAATAAAAGATCAAATTAAGAAAATTAACCATACCATGCCAGCATACAAATACATAAGGGATATTATAATTACTACTGAACCATTAATAAAAACAACTACTCAAAAAATAAAAAGAAACGAAGAAATGAAAAAAATTATAGGCAAATAAAACCTATAATTTTTTTCTTGTTATTTCTAATAAATCTAGTTTTGTAAATTCCAAAAGTTGTACTTTGCTTCTATCTTTTTTTATCTGTTCCTTGAATAGGTTATATATTTCTTCCCTATCTTCTTTACTTTCCATATCTATATAATCTACTATTATAATTCCACTAATATTGCGTAATCTAAGTTGCTTAGCTATTTCAATAGTTGCTTCCTTATTTACTCTTATTATTGTTTCGTCCTTGCAGTTTCCTTTTTTGCCAACAAATTTTCCAGAATTTACATCTATGGCAGTTAGCGCTTCTGTTTTATCTATAGTTATAAAACCTCCGCATTTTAGCCAAATTTTTCTTTTTTTAGTATCTTCTAATTGTCTTTCAAAATCATATATCTGCATAATATCATCTTTTAATTTTACTTCTACTCTCGTATGAATAAAATCTTTTTCTATCATTTTTATTTTATCATACATTTCTCTATCGTTAGTTATAATTTCCGTATCATCTATGTTGGCTATCCCTGTGATTAACTTTAATAAGCTTGTTCCACCATCATATATTTTTTGTGGTTTCTTATTTTCTTTTATAGTCTCATATTTTTTTATTATTTCATACCATTTATTAATCAAGTTTTTTATATCTTCTTTTATTTCTTCTGGAGTTGCTTTCATAGCTGACGTTCTAACTATTACACCAAACTTCTCATTATTTTTATTTACTTCTTCTAAAATCTCATGTGCAAGATTCTTTAATCTTGTTTTTTCTTCCTTGTCCTCTACCTTTTGCGAAACAGTTATAAAATTCATATTTATAAGAAGTATTGCAAACCTTCCAGTTAAACTTATATGTTTAGATATTCTTGCTCCCTTTCCCAATTCTGCATCTTTTTTTACCTGTACTAAAATTGGCATATTTATACTAAGATACTCACGTATATTATATTTATTAAATTTTTCTGCTTTATTGCCTGTTACGTTACTTTGCTTTAGTATAATATCTTTTATATGTATAAAAGCATTTTTCCTCTCTCCAATATCTACAAAAGCCGATTGCAATCCAGGCAATATATTTTTTATTATCCCGCAATATATGTTATTTTCTAAATCTTGGTCATCTTGTTCATACAATTCAACCATTTGTCCATTTTCAAACAGTCCTATTGTTGCTATTTCTTCAGACTCTTTATTTATCAAGATTTTTTTCAATTTCTGTACATCTCCTTTTGTCTTCTTAATTTAATTTGTTCATTGCCGTATCTATTCCAAATTTTAATATTTCTATAACTGCTTCCGCTGCCTTGTCTATTCCCTTTTCCAATCTTGAATATGTTTCATCGTCCACTTTTTTTATTACAAAATCTATCATATTATTTGATTTTTCAGTTTCACCAATTCCAACTCTTATTCGTGGAAAATTTTCTGTTGCTAATTCACTTACAACAGATTTCATTCCATTGTGTGTACCAGGGCCACCTTTTTTTCTTATTTTAATAATTCCTTCTTTAATATCTAAATCATCATATATTACTAATATTTGTTCTGGCTCAACTTTAAAAAAACTTACAAATTTGCCAATAGCATTACCACTTAAATTCATATATGTTTGAGGCTTCATCAAAATTACATCTTCACCTTCAATTTTTCCTTTTCCATATAGTGCCTCAAATTTCTTTTTTTCGACTTTTATATTATATTTTTCTGATACTTTATTTATAACATCAAATCCCATATTGTGTCTGGTTTTTGAATATTCGTTTTCTGGATTTCCTAACCCAACTATTAGATACATATGCATTCTTCTTTCCTTCAAATTCTTAGTAAGTATAGCATAAATTTGCAAACTAGTCAAAATTATTATATAATTATGTTTGTCGAAAATAGACATACAAAAATTAAAATAAGCTACTATTTTTTACAAAAAAATCTATTATAAAATACTATAATAGATTCACAGTAATATAGAGCTGATTGGAGATTATATGGAACAACAAAACAACACTTTTAAATCTGGCTTTATAGCAATGCTTGGTCGTACTAATGTAGGAAAATCTAGTATCATAAACGCATTAGTTGGCGAAAAAGTTGCTGCAATTGCTAATAAACCCCAAACTACTAGAAATGCTATAAGAGCTATTGTAAACAGGCCAAATTCTCAAATAATATTTTTAGATACCCCTGGTATTCACAAGCCAAAATCAAAATTGGGAAATACCATGGTGGAAACAGCATTTGGTTGTTCTCAAGATGTAGATATTGTAATATTTGTTGTTGATGCAACTTCTGATAACATCGGAAAAGGCGACCGTCTAATATTAGATAAAATAATAGAATCTAAAAAGAAAACAATTTTAGTAATTAATAAAATTGATTTAGTAAAAAAAGAACATATTGCTCAATTGATTTCTCTTTACTCTAAAGAATATGATTTTACTGCAATAGTTCCTTTATCTGTTAATAAGAATAAAAATTTAGATATATTATTAGATGAAATAGAAAATAACTTACAGCCTCGGAATTGCATATTATGATATAGATGAGTATACAGATCAAACTCTTAGGCAATTAGTTGAAGAAACTATACGTGAAAAGGCTTTGCGTTTACTAGATGATGAAGTTCCTCACGGCATTTATGTAGAAACTCAGAAAATGAAATTGCGTAAAACTCAAACTAAAAAGCCTATATATGATGTGGAAGCAACAATTTATTGTTTGCGTAACTCTCATAAGGGTATTATTATAGGTAAAAACGGACAAATGTTAAAACGCATTGGCACTTACGCCAGAGAAGATCTAGAAAAAATGCTTGACACAAAAATAAATTTACAATTATGGGTTAAGGTTAGAGAAGATTGGATTAATGATGATTCTTTAGTTAAAAAATTTAAATTGCAATAATTGGAAGTATAAAAAATTCTTATTCGCAAAAGATAAAATAATAAAGGAGATGATTACTTTATGTTAAAACAATTAGCATGGAATACCTTTAAAAATACTGGAAATATAGATACATTTATGGAATTAGTTGAAGTTCAAAACATAGAAAAAAATATAGAAAGTGATTCGGTAAATTTGAAATATGGGGATAATAAAGACAAAGGGAATAGTAATTTTAGAAAGTAATATGAATGATTACGATAAGATGGTAACACTTTTAACACCAGATATCGGAAAAATTGGTTGTGCCGCCAGAGGTTCAAGACGTCCTAAAAGTGTTCTTATGGCTGGAACACAGTTTTTAAGTTTTAGCAATTTCTTAATATATAATAGTCCAACTTCATATAGTATCAATTCATGCGATACTATTGAAGTTTTTTATAATATCAGAAATGATTTAAATAAATTAAATTATGCTTCTCTTATTTCTAGAATTGTCTATGATGTTACTGATGAAAATCAATACACTTATAATATTCTTCAGCTTCTGCTTAATACTCTATATATGATTTCTGAAACAGATAAAAATCTAGACTTTATCTTATCTGTTTTTGAGCTTAGATTAATGTTATACCTCGGTTTTGCTCCTCAATTAGGAAAATGTACTAGATGTGGTAGTAATGAAAATATATCTTACTTTAGTATCTACAATAGCGGCTTTGAATGTTCTTCTTGTGGTAGAGTCGATAAATCTGCAATCCAAATAAATAATGATACATTTAATGCTCTTAAATTTATCTTTTCCGCTCCTGCCAAAAAAGTTTTTTCATTTACTGTATCAAAAGAATCCTTAAAACAATTAAAATTAGTTTCTAAACTGTACATAAACGATAAACTTGATAAAAATTATCAAATTATGCATTTATAATAACAAAAACTACCTTTGCTTTTATAGTTAGGTAGTTTTATTTTATGTATTATTCCATTGTTACATTTGCGTTTATTGGGCAGATTTGAACAAAAGTGTTTCCATCATTTACATCAATTTCTTTTCCGTTCAAGTCTTTATACACAGTTTTTACACTTCTAGATGATTTTTCACATGTTATTTCTATAGCTTTGCCATTCGTTATATAATATCCTTTTAATGTTCCTACATTGTATAAAGTCTGTCTTCCCTTATTTTCTCCATCATTCAATGTTGTGTTTCTTGCAAATGTTATAATTATATTTTTCGTTGTTGTAAGCTCTTTTGTTTCCCAGTCTTTTTCTTCAACTCCTCTTGAATATCTTTGGTATCTAGCCGTTTCTGCATTATAAATATATTCGACTTCATTTGATTCTGAATATGGAATTGTCACTTTATTTGCTGCCTGACCATCTGCCAATTCTACTTCATCAGTAACATAATGTAATACACTTGTAGCCGCTGAAGTTGTTCTATATTTTTTTCTTTCAGCAATCGATTTTATTGATTCAATTGTAGTTGCTACATTGTGTGGTGCACTTTTATCCTTTTGTCTTGGAAAAGCTGAGCTTGCCTCTGTTATTCCATTTATATTATTTACTCCTAGTGAAGATATATCAGACTCTGCTTGCGGGCTCCATCCATAATGTACATATATTGCATCATTTTCTAAAGCATAATCTAAGAAATAATGTCTTGAACTTCTTACTGGTCCTATTTTCTGCACATCCACATTTTTAAATAAAGCCATTAATCTGCTCTCTCCGCCTTCTACAATTATTTCGTAGACCATATAAGCATCATTCAAACCACCCTGAGGTAAAGCACTTTTATGGTTATCTATCATAACTGCTATCGGTCTATCACTGCCACTATAAATTTGCACTTTCTTTTCTTCCTCTACTGGTTCATTAATCTCATTATTAGTCTCTACTACCTCTATCGGCTTTTTATCTATATAGCTTCTGTATACTAATATTCCTACACAAGTAAGTATTATGATTAATAATATCACAACTAATATTATACTTATTTTTTTCTTCATATTTTCCCCTTTTAAAATTTAAATATTGTAAGTCCATATACTAGTAAAACTATTAAAACTCCCATAAATGATCCAAATACGACTTCAGCTCTTGTACGTGAATCATTTTGAATTCTATTTCCTGCAACTAATAAAGATAGTACCAAAGCTAATGTAAAAGTAATTACATCTTGGCTATTTATCCATATTGCTGTAAGTGCTGCAAAAGCTATTGCTGATTGTCCACTAGGGACAAATCCCTCTGTTACAAGTTGCCCTTTTCGCTTTGTTTTTGAGCAAGCTGCTTTAATTGCTATTACTGCAATAACTACCAATATAAATGCTACAAAAGCTAAGTGATATGGCGATTTTACCATATTACTAAATATAGTATCGCTAACAAATTTTAAATTTGCTTCCTTAAAGAATATAAAGTAAGATACTATAAGTGCATTTATTGCAGATAAAACTACTGCCCCTGCTGCTACATCTTTTGCAATCTTAGCCTTTGGATGATATACATCCACAAATAAATCAACAACTGTTTCTATTGCTGTGTTTATCATTTCTGCAAATATTACAAAAAATACTGCAAAAGTTAAGCACAAAAATTCTGGAGTATCTAAACCATAAAACAAACTTAATAACATTACCACAACGGCTATTACCAATTGTTTTCTTATATTTGTTTGTGTTGTTGCAGAATATATTATTCCATTTATTGCATTATTACATGCTTCTATAAAATTATCATTATGCATTTTGTGTTCATCTTTTTTATTCATCTGTCTACGTCCTTTTTATGTCTAATTTATTAAGCACATTTTCTTCCTTTTCCCTCATCACTTGTTTTTCTTCTTCATTCATATGGTCATATCCCATTACATGATAAAATCCATGCACTATCATATATGCTAATTCTCTTGTTGTACTATGCCCATATTCTATTGCTTGCTCTTTTACTTTTGGAATAGAAACAATAATATCTCCTAAGACTTCATTTATTTGAATCTTTTCTTCTTTGCTTTTTGAAATAATAGCTTCTATTTCATCCTTTTCAAACATTGGAAAGGAAAGTACATCAGTTTCTTTATCTATATTTCTGTATTCCTTGTTGGCCTTCCTTATATTCTCAGGATTAGTAAGAATTACATTTAAATACATATTTGCATTTTCTAGATGTTCTGTTTTAAAACATTCTCTTACTACATTTAATATTAATTCCTTGTATTCTTCATTTTCTTCTATATCTAAAAATTCTATTTCTGTATACTTTTCCAAAAATAAGCTTCCTTTCTTATATTATCCTGCCATTGTTACTTTTTTTAAACTTTTCTTTTTTGTGTAAGAACCTTCTGATACGATATTACAATGTATTCTTCTCATTACACCTAATTTTACAAGTTTGTTTTTATAAAATCCTATTATTCTCCAATATCTATTTTCGTTTTTATATACTTCTTTCAATTCGTTTTTCAAGAATAATATTTCTCTCTGTTTTGAGTATTCTATATAATTTTGCTCTTTTAACTTGTTTATTTCTTTATATTTATTCCAGAATATCTTATATTCTTCTCTAGATGATGGTTTGTCCCAATAAATTTTTGTTGATAAAAGTCTTAAATTATAGTCTTCTATCAAATTCATCAATAAGCAATATGCCTTCTCTTGTTTCCTTGCAACCTTTGTATCCATTATTAATGTACGTGTATCCGTCAATAATTTTTCATAACATTGCTCTGCTACTACAAGAGGTAAGCTATGTGTAAATAATTTTCTGCTGATTCCTAATAAAATCATATTCTTTTCAATATTGTCATTTAAATCAAGCTTGCCAACTGTAAAGCTTTGGAAATCATTATAATCTTCCATTATGTCTTTATATAATTTATTTTCTGGCTCTGCTTTCATTTTCAATGGTAGTATTTCTGTTATATATTCTTCTATTGTAGTAAATATTTTATCAAATACTGTATTCTTTTCCATTTCACTCATGTTTTCAGATAACTTTATTGAATAATTTTTTAGTAATCTTTTATATAAAGTTTCCATCCTATCACAGTAGAATACTTGATATTTACTAATTAACTTATCTTTCTTTAATTCTTTTACTGTATCATAATCTAATTGTATCAAAAAGATTTGCTTTTTATATTTATATTCCAAATATTCTGTATCTTTTAAATGTGTAACCATATAATATTTTGATAATGCCATTTTTTCGAAATCTGTTGCTGTATCATTTTTTACTTTTTTATAAACATTATCCATCATATGTTTATCTATTGCTTCCAAATATAATGAGAAGCTATCTTCATATTTTTTCTCTATTTCTTCCTTTTTCTTAGGATCTTCTTCATTTTCTGCTTCTAAATAATTTTCATAGGCTTTTAATAAGCTATTTCTTTTTATAGAAATTAACATTCCATTAATTCCTATTTTAGTTGGAACTAATAATTTTGTAATAGTATTTGTTAATTTTGCAAAAAATTTTTTTTCTGAATATACTCTAAGACTTTTTTCTTCCATACTTTTTCTTCCTTTCAAAACACTATTTTCTCTTTGGTCCCAATATTTTCTAATACTTCTAGCGTTACCTCTACATCTATGTAATCCTCACCTGCGTAAGTATTTACGTATTTTTGTAATATATTATCGGTATTTTCCAATTGTCCTTGTAATTCTTTTAAGATTTGCTCTACTCCAAGGTTCTTTGCCTCTTCTATTCCGTAAGTAACTTCCTTTTCAGTTAGCTCATAATTTGTTCTTTTTATAAGCTCTATTGGTAAATAAAAATTAGAAAATATTTTCAATTTATTGTTTGTATCTATTGTATCATAATTTTCAAATTTTGAAAGAGTTTTATACAAATTTATTGTAAAATTATTAATTTTAATTTCGTATTTATTTTCCATATTTCCCGTTTTTTCTTTTAATACCTGATTAAATTGAATTCTTTCTTTTTTAGTGTACCAAACTTTTGCCTGTATTTCTCCTGCAGCATGAACATATCTAGTACCTGTATATTTTCCTTCTAGCCATCCTGCTATTAGCATATCTCCTTTTGTTACAATGTCCCCTGGTTTTACTACGGGTATGCCATTTTGAGCACTTATTTTAACAATTTCTGCTTCCTTATCTGATACAATATTGCAATAATCTTTATCATCTATAAGACTTGGCTTTTCCTCTGCTTCTACAATTTTAACTATTGCATTTGTGCCATCAATTTCAATTCCAATCCACGATATATCCGCTCTATCTAGCCTGATTTTGTCTATAATCTTTGCAAAGTCTAGATCTCTTTTATACTTTCCAACCTTTATCCCCTGTTTTTCTAACTCCTGCATAATTTCTTCTTTATTTATCTTCTCTATTCCTTCTACTTGAACATTCCATATAAAATTAGACATTACAAATAAAACTATGCATACCACAAAAACCAATGCTAGCAATACTTTTCTTTTCCTATATTTATTAAATATAAAAGGCAATCCTCTTTTTTGTATAATTTTTACTTTACATTTATTGCTTTTTGCAATTTTTATAAAATCCTTGTAATCTTTTATGCCAATATTTGCGTATGCTATAGCTTCTTTTTCTTTTTTTACATTCCAGAAGAAAATTTTTCTATTAATTGCTTGGCTCATCGTTCTTTCCACGAAAAAACCTTCAATTCTTACATGTACATATCCAAAGATGTATTTTATTAAAATTATTATATGCATTTCCCCTCCTATTCCTCTGTTTTTTCAAAATCTATACTATCTATATCCCCACTTATCATTATATCATCAGACGTCATTTCACTTAATTTTAAATTAAATCCATTTATATTTATTATTCCTATATATGTGTTTATTCTTATATAAAAATCTTGATATTCTAATATTACTTTATAATTTTCTATAAGCATTTTCTTAAATCCAATTACTGTAAGCTTGGTATCTTTAGTTGAAACTTCTTGTGGCATTTCTAATATTCTGTCTAAAATTCTTGCTTGCTTCTTGCCTTTTTTCTTTTTAGCCATATTTTATCCTCCACATTATTGTTTGAATTCATCTAAAGATTTGAATTCATACCCTTGCCCTTTTATATCTTTAATAGTTTCCTCTAATATATTCGCATTATCTTTTGATGTAGCATGTAGTAACATTATTTCTCCATTATGAAGATTATCCATGATTTTTTTCTTTCCATACTCTTCCCTTCCCTGCTTTTTTTCATCCCAATCATCATAAGCAAATGACCACATTACAGTTTTATAATTTAATGAATTAGTATATGCTATCGTTCTTTCGCTATATTCTCCTTTAGGTGGTCTAATATATTTCATCTCATAACCAAATTTCTCATATATTGCAGCATGTAAATCCATTACCTCTTTTTTTATTGTTTCTAGACTACATGATGGCATACTTTTGTGGTTAACCGTATGATTTCCCACTATATGTCCCTCATCTATCATCCTTTTTACCAGTTCTGGTTGGGTATTCAAGTAATGTGCTGTTATAAAAAATGTGCCTATCACATTTTCTTTTTTCAATACTTCCAATATTTTTTCTGTATATCCCGCTTCATATCCTAAATCAAATGTTAGATAAATGTATGGTAAATCTTTATTTCCCATATACAAAGCTTCATATTTATCTAAAATTGTAATATTTTTCTTTCCAATATCCGGCTGTTCATGATTATCTGCCCTTTTTATTCCAAATCCTATTTTTGAATTATTTAAATTTTCAATATCACTTACTGCTACTCCAGTTGCAATTATTTCGGTTCTTTTTCCGATTATTATATGCAAATAATAACAATATTAAAAATAACAATATTATTAAAAATATAACAAATGGTTTTTTCATCTTTATCTTTCTCCCATCTTATAAATTTATATGCTATTTAATTCTATGAATAATAGCCAATATTATTACTTTTAATTTTATTGATTGATTAGTTTATATTAACTTTTAAATTCACATTTTGTCATCTAAAAATCCAGAAAAAACAACAATATTGCTTATAATAACTTTTTATTCACCAAAATTCATCTTTCATTATCTTATATTTTACTATATTAATTTTACTTATAACATTTTTATCATGGGAGATGATTTTATGATTAACTTCGCATTATGCGATGACAATATGCAGATTTTACAGAAGTTAAAAAATTCATTAGAATCTATTTTCATTGAATATGATTTGGATGGTTGTGTAAAATTTGCTACCAGCAAAATTAATGATTTGGTCTCTTTTATTAACTCTAATACTATTGAAGTCCTGTTTCTAGATATAGACTTAAACTCAGATTACAACGGCATAGAGTTAGCAAAGAAAATAAGACAAAAAAATAAATTTATTTATATAATATTTATCACTGCTCATTTTGAATATATATTTTCTGCATACGAATGTAAAACTTTTGATTTTATTCAAAAGCCCTTTTCTAAATCTCGTTTAGAAAGCACTGTTTTACGTTTATTCGATGATATAAATTCAAACACTGCTCAATTTATAAAATTAAACAATAAATATAAATTAATAAATCAAAATTTAGTAAATTATATTCAAAAAGACGGTATGAAAACTATATATTACATGAATTCTGGTAGCATAGAGACATATGGTTCTTTTAAAAACATCATGAATTCTCTCCCAGCAAATTTTATTAGATGCCATAAATCATTTATTGCGAATATGGATAATATTAGTAATATTGATTTTAGATGCAATACAATTTATTTTAAAAATTCTCAGCTCTCTCAATGCTACATTGGACCAAAATATAAGCAGAAATTTATGGAGGTATTAAAAAATTATGGAACTATTAAATAATATTTGGACTAGCTTAACTACAGAAAATGAGATACTAACAACTGTTACAGGATTACCATTTATCTTTTTAGAAATGTACGTGTATATGTGCTTATTTACTAGTGTTCTTAATATTCCTTATACTAAAAAACAAAAGGCACTATATATTTTACTTTCTTCTTTAGTTGGCATTCTTTGTTCAGTTGTAATACCAAAACCTTACAGCAATATTGTAACATTTATATTTACGCCTTTAGCAATAATGTTAATTTTTAAAGTTTCATTTTTCAAAGGAATCATTTCTGAATTCCTAATATTAGTTTGTGTATTAATTCTTGAACTAATTATTATTAAAGTATTTTTTATTATCACCGGTAATTCTTATGATATGCTTGCAAGTATCCCAATTTATAGAATAGCTTCTACATTATTAATCTATTCTCTTATATTTCTATTATCTAAGCTCTGTAAAAAAATAAACTTTAGAATTTCAATATGGGATAATATCACAAAACATAATAAAGGTATTATTGTTACAAATTTGATTTTTGCATTAATTGTTATTTTTATGCAAATGTATTTAATAATATATCTAAACAATAAATTACCTATATCAGTTATCATAATTAACATCCTTTCTTTAATTGCATACTTTGGTATTAGTATTTTTAGTATGAGTAAAACTATGAAACTAGAAAAAACTGTAATGGATTTAGAACAAGAAAAACAATATAATAAGACTCTTCAAATACTTCATGACAATGTTAGAGCTTTCAAACATGATTTTTCTAATATTATTGCAAGCATTGGTGGATATGTAGAAACTAATGATCTTGAAGGATTGAAGAAATATTATAAACAATTATTACAAGACTGCAATCAAGTAAATAATTTAAGTTCATTAAATCCTGATACAATTAATAACCCTGCTGTATACGCTGTTCTTGCTAATAAGTACTATAAAGCTGATAGCTTAGGTATTAAAATTAATCTCGATTGTTTTATTGATTTTAGCAAATTGCATATGCAAATTTATGAATTTACTAGAATTCTTGGTATACTTATGGATAATGCAATAGAAGCATCTGGTGAATGTGAAAACAAGTTAATCAATGTTATTATAAGAAATGATTTAAAGCAAAATCGTCAACTATTAATAATTGAAAATACTTATAACAACAAAGATGTTAATGTAGAAAAAATTTATGAAAAAGGATATTCTACAAAACCTAAAAATACTGGTTTAGGCTTATGGGAAATAGATAAGATTATTAAAAGACATAAAAACTTAGCAAGATTTACTACAAAGACAAATGATTTCTTTAAGCAACAAATAGAAATTTATAATGAATAGGCTGTAAAATAAGATAGGATTTTCTCCTATCTTATTTTATTGATGTTTTAGCATCTTAAGGAAATTTTATAATTAATCTTTCTTTATTAATGAAGCTGGCATCTTTGGTTGATGTAAAACTCCAAAAAACCAACAAGCTGTATTTGTATTCTTTGCGTATTTCTCTGCTATTTTTGCTACTAATTTTAACATATTTTTGTCCTCCTTTTATTACAACAATATATTATATTTATAATAAAGCATTGCCGGCTAATGCTTGTATTATTCCAAACTATTTTGTTTTATATATGTTTCATATCCATATTCATTTTTTGTTAATTTAAATGCTAATTTAGATATGAATATTGATTCCATAAGTACATTGAATATTAATATATTAGATAATGTATTAGTTTCTATTACAATTGCAGCTATAAGCATTATTGTTACAAAAATGTAAGATAATACCTTTTTAGTTTTTCTTTCTTTTGTTCTTAATATTGGCATATTAATTGTATCTGCAGGCGCATAAATTGAAATCATTATCATCGAAAATATCCATATTAATCCTATTAAAATATATTTCATATATACAGGTTGGATAAATATGTATTTACTTAATAATACATTTCCAAAATATACTAAAAATGTTCCAATCGTGCATCCCAAGTTGGTCTTTAAGTGAAAACCACCTGCTACTATTTTATATGGTAGCATTGATATATATGCAAATATTACTAACTTGCCTATATGCAAGATGATTGCTAATGCAAATAATAATATAAGTTTTGGTATCTCGCCTATAATTAGTTGCAATCCAAACATTATTGCCTCTGCTCTTTCATCAGTTAACTCTGGCATTTCTTTTCTAATCTTTTTCGTTAGGACTTCACAAATCTTATCTATCATTTTGCTCACCTCGTTTTGTTGTACTCATAATATACCGGAATTTGACTTTATTCACATTTTACTTACATAATACTCCTCTTTTATAACAAATTTTTCAATGTTTATTTTCATATAAAAAACAGGCACTTTCATAAAAAATCTATAATAATATAAAAATTAAGACTGTTCATATTCATGAACAGCCCTAAAAGTTCCAATTATAGTGTTTCTATTTCTTCCAGTATTTTCCAGCTACCTATTTTTTTAGGTAACTCTTTAAATTCCATTTCTTCTTTAGTTATTGGGTGTTTTATAGTTAATTTATACGCCCACAGACATATTTGTTTTCCATGTCCTCTTCCTCCATATTTTTGATCACCATATATGCTATGGTTCCTGCTTGAAAGTTGTACTCTTATTTGATGGTGTCTACCAGTATGCAGATTCACTTTTAAAACAGATAAATTCAAATCTTTATCATATTTTAAAACTTCATACTCTAATACTGCTAACTTTGCATTTTTAGTATCTTTATTTACCACTTTACTCATATTATTTTTCTCATTTTTTAATAAATAATCTTCAAGCATTCCTTTTTTCTCTGGCAATTCACCATTTACAATAACTAAGTATTGCTTTTTTAATTCTTTATTTCTAACTTGTTCGCTTAGCCTTGCTGCAGCCTTTGACGTTTTGGCAAATACCATCACTCCACCAACTGGCCTGTCCAACCTATGAACTAATCCTAAATACACATTCCCTGGTTTATTGTATTTTTCTTTTATATATTCCTTAATAATTGTTAGCATATCCACATCGCCTGTTTTATCTCCCTGTGAAGGTATATTTACAGGCTTTACTACTACTATTATATGATTATCTTCATATAGTACTTTTAATTTTTCCATTTATTAGCTCTCCCACCTTGAATAGATACCGCATGGCAATATCAAATCTGAATTTGACATAGGAATTCCTATTTCACCATTTTCATATTTTCCTTTTATCCTTTTACTTTTCATATTTATTTTTAATATATTTTCCAATACCATGCTAGATATTCCAGTTGTATAAGAATTAATCAAAAAGAATATTGGTTTATCAGATAAAACTTGCATACATATTTTTATTAAATTTTCTATATTTTCCTCAAACTTCCATACTTCTCCATTAGTTCCTCTTCCATATGATGGAGGGTCCATTATTATAGCATCATATTTGTTGCCTCTTCTTATTTCTCTGTTAACAAATTTTACAACATCATCCACTATATACCTAACAGGCCTGTCCTTTAATCCAGAACTTTCTACATTCTCTTTTGCCCATGCAACCATTCCCTTAGAACTATCAACATGGCAAACTGAAGCACCTGCTGATAAACAAGCAACAGTTGCTCCTCCTGTGTACGCAAAAAGATTTAATACTTTTACTTCTCTTTTTTCTTCTTTTATTGTTGTGCTGATTTTTTTCATCATCCAATCCCAGTTAACAGCCTGCTCTGGAAATAAGCCAGTATGTTTAAATCCCATTGGCTTTATGTTAAAAGTTAGGTTTTTATATTTTACTTGCCAACTTTCTGGCAACTTATTTTTATATTCCCAATGCCCTCCTCCAGTATTACTTCTATCATATCTTGCATTAGCATTTTTCCATTTATTGGTAAATTGTTTTTCATTCCAAATAATTTGAGGGTCTGGTCTTACTAAAATTATATCTTTCCATCTTTCTAGCTTTTCCCCATTTGCCATATCTAATATTTCATAATCTTTCCAGTTATCTGCTAATTTCATTTTTATATCTCCCAATTTTACTATATTTTTTGAAACAACTCTATAAAACTATAAACCAAAAAGCAATCCAGCATTATTAAAATTGCACATGTAATACCCATTGAAACTATAAACTTATGCTCATTTATAAGTTTTATTATCTTGCCCTTCTTTTTTAATTGCTTGTCCTTTCCTAAATAATTTATCCCCAATATAATATCTTTAGAATATTCCATAATTCCCCTTTCTTAGGGCAAAGCCCCATCACTAATATTCCTGATACTATATATATTCTGAATTTTGTTATTTATGAATACTTTCGTAGTTCAAATAATCTTATATTTAGTCATCTTGCAACTATTTATTTTCTTTTTCCACTTTAATCTTATAGATTATCTTTTATCTGCTGTGCCAATTCTTTATTTATTCCTTTTACTTCTGCTATATCATCTACAGATGCATCTTTTATTTTTTCTACACTTCCATATTTTTTCAGTAATGCTACTTTTTTAGCAGTTCCAATTCCTTTTATATTATCTAGCGCAGATTTTGTTAGTCCTTCATTTCTTAGCTTCTTATGATATCCAATTGCCGTATCATGCACTGCATCTTGGAACATCGTTATAGTATTTAACAATGTTTGAGAAATCTCTAGTTCTTCTCTTCTATCATTCATTAATGCTCTTGTTTGATGCTTATCATTTTTTACCATTCCAAATACAGCAACATTTATCCTATCTTTATCTGTTATTTCAATACCTTTTTCCATAGCTTTAGCTTCTATTTCTTTATTGACTTTTTTTATCGCTTGTTGAATTGCATGAATCTGTGTTATACCACCATCTGCAAATATTACATCTGGTAAATCTCCGAATCCATTTGGTTTATCTTCATTTAAAATTGGAACCGAATGTCTTAATCTCCTAGAAACAACTTCTTCCATACACGCAGGGTCATCTTGCCCTATTACTTCTTTTATCTTGAATCTTCTTGATAAATTTTTCTTAATAATCCCATCCTGCATTACGCACATTCCTGCAACCATATTTGTACCAGATAAATTAGATATATCATAACATTCAATTTTTCTTGGTATAGTCTCCAATTGTAATACTTCTTTTAATTCTTTTAAGATATTGTATTTATCTTTTTCCTTATTGTCCAACGTGATTTTTGCGTTCTGCTCGGTCATCTCTACTAATCTTAATTTTTCGCCTTTTTGAGGAGTTTTTATTTCCACTTTTCTGCCCGCTAGTGATGTTAAAGTTTCTTCTATTAATTGTTTATCCTCTATTTCTTCCCTTATCATAATCTTACTTGGAAAGAACTGCCTTCCTAAATAAAATTGTTTTAAAAAACTTGATAATATCTCTTTATCTTCTTCATCATTTAGCCCCTTGAAAAAGTAATGTTTTCTATCTACCATCTTGCTATTTCTTATATAAAACATTTCCACACATACTTCAATTTCATTTCTTGCAATTCCAATTACATCTATATCATTTTCAGATATATTCGAAACTTTTTGTCTTTGTGACATTGCATCTATTGCGTATATTTTATCTCTCAAATCTTGTGCCTGTTCAAATTTCAATTCTTTGGCGGCCTGATTCATTTCTTGTTTTAATTGTTTTACTAATTCTTCTGTTTTGCCTTCTAGTATCGCTATTATCTGTTTTATTTGTTTCCTATATTCTTCCTTTGTTACATATCCCATACATGGTGCCATACATTTTTTAATATGATAATTCAAACATGGTCTGTCTTTATATTTAAAACTTTTACACTGTCTTATCTTGTATCTGCTTTTAATAAAATCTACAATCTCCTTAGCACTGCCAGCATTAGCATATGGGCCAAAATATTTTGCCCCATCGTTTAAAATTCTCCTTGTAATATACACATCTGGATAATCTGCTTGCAAATTTACTTTTATATATGGATACGTTTTATCATCTTTTAATAAAACATTAAATTTAGGCATATTTTTCTTTATTAGATTGCATTCCAAAATAAGAGCTTCCGCTTCACTTTCACAAACTATATATTCAAAATGATCTATCAATGCCACCATATTTTGAATTCTTTGTGTTTTATTATTTTTTCTAAAATATTGCCTTACCCTATTTTTTAATACTACCGCTTTACCAACATATATAATATTATCATCTTTATCATGCATTATATACACCCCTGGCTTAGCAGGCAGCTTTTTTAATTCTTTTTCTACGTCAAACATTTCTTTTTCCTCTATTTGTTATTATACCAAAATCCTACTATTTGTTCAAGCTACAAGGTGTACTTGCAATATTTTTATTTTATGTGTATATTATATTTTATATAAAGGAGGTTTATTATGTGTGGAATTGTTGGTTACACAGGTTATAGAAAACCTCCTTTATATAGATCGGAAGAGCACACGTCTGAACTCC
>USEX01000012.1 GCA_900553755.1 uncultured Clostridium sp. | reverse complement strand
TGCTCTTCCGATCTAACAGTAGCGATTGCTGCTCCTGCAACACCTTGATTAAATTTAAAAATAAAAATAGGGTCTAATATTGTATTTAATATTGCCCCCGTAACCATGCTTATCATTGAGTATTTAGGACTACCATCCGCTCTAATTATTGAATTTAAAGTTGTTCCTATCATTGAAAAAGGTAACCCTAATGCAATTATCCTTCCATATGTCATTGCAAATTCTTCAAGGTTTTCTGTACAACCAAACAATTTTAGAAATTGAGGTAAAAATATTAATACTATAACTGTAAATACTATTGATATTATTGAGGAAATTACTAATCCATTTCCTATTCCTACTTCTGCTTCTTTTTTCTTCTTTTCACCAAGTTTTAAGCTTAAGTATGCCGACGCACCATCTCCAAACATTAATGAAAAAGCTAAACCTATCATTACTAATGGAAATACTATATTAGTTGCTCCATTTCCTAAATATCCTACTCCTTGCCCAATAAAGATTTGGTCTACAATATTATATAATGAGTTTACCAACATTGATATTATGCAAGGTATAGAAAACTTTTTTATTAATTTTCCTATTTTTTCCTTTCCTAGTATATTTTCTTCTTGATTCATTTCTACACGCCCTTCTATATTTAGGCAATAAAAATAATTATAGAGTCCTATAATTATTTTTATCAGCCCTTTCATCAAATTCTCTATTATATTTTTTATTCTCATAAAACCACTTGGTTTTCTTTTCTTGTGTATTTGTTATTCTTGTTTTATCTAATATAAAATCGAATAAGCTAAATAATGGTAATAACACTCCAACAAATGAAACAAAAACATTCATAACATCTTGCACATTAGAAGTAGTACTCATCATTTTAGAATATAAATCCATTCCAAAGTATCCCCAATAACTTACAATATATATTATTACACCCAATATTTTTCTTTTTGCTATTAATATAAATGCTAACAAAGTTGTGAATAACAATATTATTTCTGTATTGGTATCCAATGGTTTTATTAAAAAATCTATTCCCATTGTTTCTGTATAAACTGCCGCAATCCTTAATCCCCAAAATATTACTCCTATTGATAAAATCATCCATGTACTGAATTTTTTCATTATTTTATCTCCTTTTATCTAAATAGCAACAATCCAACTTATTTAAAGTTGGATTGTCGTATTGGTTTAATTAATCAACGAAATCAAAATCATCCTTAAATTTTTCTTTAAATATTTCAAAAACTTTATTTAAGATTTCTTCATCTTCAACGCTAACGTATGATTCTTCTTCTGACTCTTCATCAGAATCCTCTATTTGTAATATAACTACTTCTCCTGGTTCATCACTTTCTTCTACTGGAAGTAAAACTACATATTCTTCTCCATCTAATTCTATTAAATCAAGGAATTCAAATTTTACCTCTTCACCATTTTCGTCATTTAAAATTACTATGTTATCATCTTCTAAATTGTTTTCTTCATTGTTATTAATATCCTCACTCATTTTTTATTTTCTCCTTTCAATTTTAATATTTATTCATAACCAAAATAATTATATATATACTATATACTATTATTTCAAGTAATGTCAATCTTATTCTTTCTTTTTCATGTATTTTTCCAATATATATACAGCAGATATTGTATCTACGATATCTCTCTTTTTGTGTTTATTTATATTCAAAAAATTCATCGTTTTATGAGCTTCAACTGTAGTTAATCTTTCGTCCATTGTATCGATTTTTACTTTGTTAAATCTACATTTTAATTTGTGAATAAATTTTTCTGTTTCCCCTGTTCTTTGTGTCTTCTGTCCACTTAAGTTTAATGGGAGCCCAACTACTATCGTATCTATGTCATACTGCTTTATTATTTCTTCTATTCTTTTTAATGCTATCTTATCATTTGCATTATGATGAATCGTTTCTAACCCTTGAGCCGTTATTCCTAAAGCATCAGTAATAGCTAGTCCTATTCTTGCATCACCATAATCCACTCCTAAAGTTCTCATACTTATTTTTCCAATCCTATATATGTTTTAACCATTTGCTCTAATAAATCATCTCTCTCAATTTGTCTTATTAAGTTTCTTGCATTATTATGGTTTGTAATATAAGTTGGATCTCCTGAAAGTATATATCCTACTAATTGATTAATTGGATTATATCCTTTCTCTGTTAAAGCATCGTAAACTTCTTTTACTATTTCCTTTGTCTTCGTATTTTTTTCTTTCTCTACATTAAAACTAACTGTTTTGTCTGTAATCATACACACTAAATTTCCTTTCTAAAATAATTATAAGTAATTTATATTACTTGCATTTTCATTATCATTATCTAAAAACTCTTCCAATTTTTTAGTTGTACCTTCTAATGCTGTTCCTTTATAATATGTAGTTAAGGCTATATTTATTTTTGGGCTTACTTCTATAGGTTGTCCATCATAATCATCTGCTGGCTCTATCTGTAATTTTTCCACATTTTCTTTCATTGTTTGCAAAAATTGTTCTACTCCTGTTGGCTCAACACCTGAGAAAACTATTGCAAACTTTGGACCCATATATCTTACAAAAATGTATTCTGGTGCTAATTCGGATTTGATACGATTTGTAACTTCTGTTATCACTTCATTACCTGTTTTTCTACTTACCCTTTCATTTATTTCTACCAAATTAATTATCTTAAATAAGCACACAGTTGAAGTAGTATATTGGTCAATAATTTTTCTTCCATCAGCATATAAATATTCGGCGCTTTTTAAGTCTGAATACAAATCATCTCTTACAATATTTTCTATTACTGTTTGGTTTTGAACTGTTTTTAAAATTGCTACAATATTGTTTTTCACAACTTCCAAAATCGTTGTATCTATACTATCAAATTCATGTGGGGTGTTTCCTTCTATTATCCAATACCCAATATACACATTATCTATATATAATGGGAAAAACATTGCTGATTTTGCTCTTGCAAACTCCATTTTTTGATATGGTAATCTTTCTCCCTCATTATTTACAGTAATATATTTAGGGACTGATGTTTCTATACTTTCTTTGAATATAGGTTCTTCTTGTAATTTTTTTAAAGTATCCCAATGTTTTTCTGCCACATTTGATGCTTTTATAACATATTCTGCTCCATCGTATACCACTATTGTTGAATATTTTATACTATACTTTTCTATAAGGATTTCATTTATCTTTTTTAGTTTTTCATTAGCACTTGATACTTCACTTAGCGTATTCATAAAGTCTTGTAATACATTCAAACTATTTATCTGTTGACTAATGTTATTGAATGTATCAATTTTCTTATGTATTGACATATTATACATCATTAACGCTACTATGATTAATACTAAAATTATTATTGCTGCTAACTCCAAATTTTTCACCCCAATCGTCTATTTAATAGTTTCTTCTCATTTTATTTAATGTATCATCTATATTTCTTCCAAACTGGCTTGTAGTATTTCTTTTTTCATAATTATTGTAATTCTTTGGTGGATTTTGTTGTCTATTTGATGATATTAATGGATATACCATATTTCCAAGTTTTTGTAAGCTTTCTAATAATCCTTTCGAATATCCATTTAAAGATATTTCACACATCATTAATCCTTCAAGATATTTTGAATATGTTTGCTCTTCAAACGGAACAGTTACATACGTCACTGTGTCTTTATCAAATAATTCCTTCATATATGACATATTTGGATCATTATAAGAAGATATTCCTCCAACTATCATCTTTTCCGTTAATCCTCTTACTTTTAACGCTTTATTAATTACAATTTTTAATTTATTTTGCTCTAATATATTTCTATCTTTTAATTCTCTCAAAAATGCTGTTAAAGGTTGAATTGTTAATATATCGTAAGTTTGAACAACATATATTTCCTGAGATTCTTTAAAATAATTGTAATCAGTATCAAAATCACAATCCAATAATACTAATGAATGATTTTTTACCAATGTTTCTAGGATGTTTCCATAATCATCAAACCTAACTTCTTCTGTTGGAGAAGTTGTATAAACAGAAAGATTTTTATTTATTGGTATTCCCTTTGCTATCCCTCTTCTTAAATTTTCTACACAATTATATGATATATTTCTTAAATTTTCATCATTTTGAGTATATATATAATATGCATTCTTATTTTTAGTTAAATCTAATATTGCAGTATTTATTCCCTTTGATGAAAGCATTATTGCTAGATTATTGACTAAGAAAGATGTTCCATTTTTTGATGTTCCTACAAATGAGACTATCTTTTTATCACTTGTTAACAAGTTTGATAAATCTGTTTCACGTTGCATATTAGTATTGTTGTAAGACTCAGGTAAATCACCATATTCCACTTTTCTTTCTGGAACTGTTGAAGTTCTGTTTTCTAAATTATTATAATCTCCTGATAATGTATCTTCAGCTGGTTCATCATATAATCCTGGTAAAACACTGCTTGTATCATCATCGTCATCATCATAAATACCTGGTAAAACACCCAATTCTTCTTGTTGTGTGTAATTATTAGCTGGTCTTTTTGGTGCTATTTTTTCAACCTCTTGATTTGTGTCATCAGCTAATCCAAATAAATTTACATCTTCAGCTGGTTGACTATTTACTACAGGTTCCGTTTCTATTTGTACTTTTTTAGGTGGTCTACCTCTGCCTCTTTTCACTGGTTCTATGCTTTCAACCTCTTCTACTATTTTATTCTTAGGAGGTCTGCCCCTACCTCTTTTTACTGGCTCTACCACATTATTTTCTATTTTTTTTGTAGCATCTTCCTTTTTTGCACTTATTGTATTAGGCATTTTTTCTATTTCTTGATTTTCATCTTCTTTGTATAATCTTCTAACCTTATCAGAGCTTACTGTTGATGGAATTACCACCGGTTTTCTTAACTTAGATCTATTTAGTTGTTCTTCTATTAAATTTATTTTATTAGCATTATTAGGATTGTAAACTGTCGGTTTGCTTTTTATATCTTTTGTTGTTATATTGCCTTGTGCTGTTTTAATCTTTGATTTTACACTTCCAACCATCAATTCTTGGTATTTAGGACATTTTTCTTCCAATATTGCCCTTGACATAAGTGGTAAAAAGCCAACTATTATTTTTAATTGCTCAGTTGTATATTGAGAAGCTATACTATTGTAACTTTCAATACACTTTGTTTCGTTTTTGCCAATTTTCTTAAAGTAATTTACTATATTTTGAATTTCTGCCTCATTCACATCTTCTGTTCTTTCAGATCTATAATCAGCACTATCAGACTCTATTCTATAATAAACCTTCGCTTCTTTCTTTGTTCTAGGTTTGTTTATTAATGAGCACACATTATCTATAGTTCTATCGTTTCCTAATAAAGCACTATATACTCCAATTGAAAACAATTTTAATAATATTTGTTCTCCCTTTTCTCTTCTATCAGAACAAATAAATATTATTGGAATCTCACCTTCTGTGCTATTAGATGCTTCATCGCTTATACTGTCCATCTTTTCAAATATAAACTTATCTATCATTTCATAATTTTTATTTGAATATGGCTCTAAGTCCTCACTTATAACTACTCTATCATAACTTTTATCTTTTTGTAATTCTTTTATTATTGCATTAAAATAATAAACATTTTTGGCAGAAATTATCTCTTTATATCTTGCTTGATAATTTTTCATAATTGATTCTGAGACTTTTTCATTATTTACTGCAAATAAAACTTTCATTTGTTAACCCCTCCAACCTTTTACAACAATTGCAAATACTAGCGGTAAAACTTGGCATATTACAAGTAATGTTATACTTGCTATCATTAAGCCAAATCCTTTATCTCTTACATCCAACTTTCTTATTCCTATTACATATTGGTATATTGCTCCAATTGCAATAGCTATGAATCCAATTGGAATACTATACACTTGAACTTTATGTAACATATATGCTGTAAGACCATATGTATCTGATCCATAAGCCACTTTATAATCTTCTAATGTTTTTAACTCTTTATCTTTTAGCTCAACTAATTTGCTTTCTGTTTCTTTATCTACTATATTTTCTCCTACGGCTAATACAGTTGTACATGCACATACTATGCAAAGTAAAATCGTTAAAATAGCTATTACTTTTTTCATTAATTTTTCCCTTTCCTTTTTAATATAATAATACTTATAATATTCTACACTAGAAATAAAAAAATAGCAAGAAAAAACTTACTATTTTTTATTTTTTGTACTATTACTTTTTTAAGTTATTACTTCATCTCTTCTTTTATTTTTACTAAGGTATTTAGTGCATCTATTGGTGTTAATTCATTCACATTTACCTTATCTAACTCATGTGCTATTTGAGCAAGTTTGTAATTGTACATATCGAGTTGACCATTTACATTTTTACTCTCTGATTTTTTGTTTATAGTTTCATTAGTCAATGCATTTTTTCTTTCAATGCTTTTTAGAATCTCATTCGCTCTTTTAGTAACTATCTTTGGAACTCCTGCAAGTCTAGCGACATGGACGCCATAGCTTTCATCTGTTCCACCTTTTACTATTTTTCTTAAGAAAATTACATCTTCGCCCTTTTCTTTTACTGCTATTGAATAGTTTTTAACTCCATCCAATTTATTTTCCAAATCTATTAACTCATGATAATGAGTTGCAAAAACAGTTTTTGCTCCACAAGTTTCTTTATTTGCAATATATTCAGCAACTGCCCAAGCTATTGATAAGCCATCATAAGTTGATGTTCCTCTTCCTATTTCATCTAAAATAACCAAACTGTTATTAGTTGCTTCTTTTAAGATTGAGGCTACTTCCATCATTTCTACCATAAAAGTACTTTGCCCCATACTTAAATCATCTGAAGCTCCAACTCTTGTAAATATTTTATCAACTATTCCTATATGTGCTGAACTTGCTGGTACAAAGCTTCCAATCTGTGCCATAAGAGTTATTAAGGCAACTTGCCTCATATATGTTGATTTACCTGCCATGTTAGGTCCTGTGATAATTGATAACCTATTTTCATCTTTATTCATGTATGTATCATTTGCAATAAAGCTTCCACTAGGTAGCATTTTTTCTATAACTGGATGTCTTCCGTCCTTTATTTCTATAATTCCACTATTGTCCACAACAGGCATGCAGTAGTTCATGTCCTCAGCTACAGTTGCAAATGAACATAGAACATCTAGCATAGCTATTATGTTAGCAGATTTTTGTACTCTTTCTATTTGTTCTTTTATCTTTGTTCTTATTTCAACAAAAGCATTATATTCTAAAGAAACTACCTTTTCTTCTGCTCCTAAAACTTGGCTCTCTAATTCTTTTAATTCTTCAGTAATATATCTTTCGCCACCAGTTAGAGTTTGCTTTCTAATATAATTTTCTGGTACGAGTGAAAGATTGGACTTTGTTACTTCTATAAAATATCCAAACACCTTATTGTATCCAACTTTTAAGCCTTTAATTCCTGTTTTTTCTCTTTCTCTTGCTTCCAACTCTACAAGCCAAGTTTTTCCTTGTGTCATAGCTGTTTTTAATTTATCTATTTCTGGATTATAACCTAGTTTTATTATTCCACCCTCTGCTATGCTAATTGGTGGATCATCAACAATCGCATTTTCAATCAACGCATTAATATCTGCTAATACATCTAAATTTGCGTAAAGATATTTTAGCATATTAGAATTTGTATTTTCTAATAATTGTTTTATTTCTGGTAGTTTGCTGCTCGAAGCTTTTAAAGAATTTAGTTCTCTTGCATTAGCACTTCCGTATGATATTTTTCCTGCTAATCTTTCTATATCATAAACTCCCTTTAATTTGTCTTTTAGCTCTCCTCTTAATATAATGTTTTCCTTTAATTCTTTTACCGCTTCTAATCTGCTCTCTATTTCATTTTCATCAATTAATGGGTCACTAATCCATCTTCTTAAAAGTCTTCCTCCCATAGAAGTTGAAGTTTTATCAAGTACCCATAGTAATGTGCCTTTTTTGTTTTTATCTCTTAATTTTTCAGTTAATTCCAAATTTCTTCTAGCATTTATATCTAAAGACATATATTTAGTAATAGTATAAATTATAATTTTATTTAAATGTTCCAATTTTGTTTTTTGTGTATCATTTATATAAGCAATCAAACCATTAATTGCACATATTGTAAATAGCTTATCATCAATTTTGTCTATAGTTTTGCCAGTATCTGTAAGTAAACTATATTGTTCAAGTATATCTTTAGTACTTTCAGAAAACTTTTCCTCATCTTCTGTACTAATATATACATCAAATCTTTCTTTTATTTTATTTATTTCTTCTTCACAATCATATAACATATTATTAGCAATAATTTCTGATGGAGAATATCTTGATATCTCATCCAACAAACGTTGAAAATTGTTATCTTCTTTTATTTCCGTTGCATAAAAATCACCAGTAGAAATATCACATACAGCAATTCCAAAAAAAGTTCCCTTCTTGAATATGCTCATAATATAATTATTTCTCTTTTCTTCTAGTAAATTCGATTCTGTAACTGTTCCAGGTGTTACAACTCTAATAACATCCCTTTTTACTATTCCTTTAGCAAGTTTTGGATCTTCCAATTGTTCGCATATAGCTACTTTGTGACCATTTTCTATAAGTTTTGAAATATATGTTTCTGCGGCATGATATGGTATTCCACACATTGGTGCTCTTGTATCTTGTCCACAATCTTTTCCTGTCAACGTCAATTCTAACTCTTGTGATACATTTACAGCATCATCAAAAAACATCTCATAAAAATCGCCTAACCTATAAAATAAAATACAATCCTTATATTTTTCTTTTGTTGCAAGGTAATGTTGCATCATTGGTGAAAATTCTGCCATTTCTTCTACTTTCCTTCTCCTTTCAAATACCACATATGTTCTGATTTTATTTTTACATCTGTTACTTTTCCAATCAATTCATCTTTTCCCTCAAAATTAACAACTTTGTTGGTTTCTGTTCTACCTGTAAGCAAGTTTTTGTTAGTTTTACTATTTCCCTCCACTAATACTTTTTGTACTGTTCCTACATATTTTTTATTATTAAATTCTATTTGGCTTTCCACTAATTTTTTTAGCCTATCAAATCTTTCGTGCTTTATTTCTTCTGGAACCTGATTTTCCATTTTATCAGCTGGAGTTCCAACTCTTCTTGAATATATAAACATATACACTTGTTCAAAACATACTTTTTCTACAACATCTAAAGTATCTTCAAAATCCTCCTCTGTTTCGCCAGGGAACCCAACTATTATATCTGTAGAAAAAACTATATCAGGAATTTCTTTTTTCATTTTCTCTACCAATGCTAAATATTGTTCTTTTGTATATTTTCTATTCATTTGCTTTAATACTTTGCTGCTTCCTGATTGTAATGGCAAATGTATTATTTTACATACTTTTTTGCATTCTTTAATTGCTTGTATTACATCATCTGTAAAATCCTTAGGATGAGGTGAAACAAATCTTATTCTTTCTATTCCTTTTATCTTATTTATTTCTTTTAAAAGCTTAGCAAACGAATTAATCTCGCCTACATCTTCACCATTTTCTCTTTCTACCCTCATATATGAATTAACATTTTGACCTAGTAATGTTATTTCTTTATATCCTTCATCAGCTAGCATTTTTATTTCTGAAATTATATCTTCTGCTTTTCTGCTTCTTTCTCTTCCTCTTACATATGGCACTATACAATATGTGCAGAAATTATTGCAACCATTCATTATAAGAACTGAAGCCTTAATGCTGTCATCCCTTTTTATTGGTAAGCCTTCTATAACTTCACCATCTATATCTAATATATCTTCTATTCTTTTTCTTGATATTAATGAATTATATATGTCTTCTGGAAGTTTATGTAACGTATGTGTTCCAAAAACTATATCAAAAAATGGATAACTCTGTTTCAATTTTTCCACAATATGTTTTTCTTGCATCATACAACCGCCGATAGCAATTATTGTGCCTCGGTTTTCTTTATATTTTTTTACTTCTCCCAATTTTCCAAACAATTTATCTTCTGCATTTTCTCTAACACAGCATGTATTAAAAGCTATAAAATCTGCATCTTCTAGCTTTGCTGTCTTTCCATAGCCCATATTTTCTAGCATACCAGCTATTTTCTCAGAATCGTTTTCATTTAGTTGGCATCCCATAGTTAATATCATATATTTCAAATTTTTTCCGTTATTTATTGCTTTTACTTTATTAATATATTCTTCTTGCTTTTCTATTTTATTTTGCATGACTTAACCTTTCTTTTTTGTAAATTATAATACAACTTCTTGATTTTATCAATATTTAATATGTTATATCAAAATAAAAAGAATGAGCTCACTCATTCTTTTTATTTTATTGTATTCCGTATTTTTTCTTAAATCTATCTGCTCTACCACCAGTTGTTTCTCTCTTTAAGTTTCCTGTCCAGAATGGATGACATTTTGAACATATATCAACTTTCATATCTTTTTTTGTTGAATTTGTTTTCATCACATTTCCACAAGCACATGTTATTGTAGCTTCTTCATAATTTGGATGTATTCCTTCTCTCATTGTATTTCACCTCTCCCTTTTCTTAATAAAACTGCTGTTTATTATCATAACATAGATTATTAATAATTTCAAGTATAATAAACCTATTTTTTATTTTCTTCTTGAACTTTATCTACTACATACTGTGCAGAAGCTTGTAATTCATCTTTCAACGAAAATCTTTTTACAAGCTTTGACACAACATTAAATAAACATGCAATTATTAATATTACTAATAATAGTTTTTTCCATATTTTAGCCATCTATATAAAATCCTTTCGCAATTCATTACTATACATAATAATATTATACTATATTTTTACCATTTGTCAATGGAAAGATGATTAATACATTCCGCCCATTTGTGCATCTTCATGTGCTCCACAGCTGCATTCTTTTGGTTCTTTTTTATCTGTTACTATACTTTCTGTTGTAAGTACCATTGATGCTATTGAAGCAGCATTTTGTAATGCACTTCTTGATACTTTAGTAGGATCTACTATTCCTGCTTTTTTCATATCTACATATTCTTCGCTTTTAGCGTCAAATCCTATTCCACTTTCTGAAGCCTTAACTTTTTCTAATATAACAGCTGGTTCAAGCCCTGCATTAATAGCAATTTGTTTAACTGGCTCTTGTAAAGCTTTTACTATTATTTTTCCACCTAATTGTTCTTCAGACTGCAATTCTTCTGTAAATTTTTCTACAGCTGGCAATATATTTATAAATGCTGTTCCTCCTCCTGCAACTATTCCTTCTTCTACTGCAGCTTTTGTTGCAGATAACGCATCTTCTATTCTTAATTTTTTATCTTTCATTTCTATTTCAGTAGCTGCTCCAACACCTATTACTGCAACGCCTCCTGCTAGTTTAGCAAGTCTTTCATGTAGTTGTTCATTTTCATAGCTACTCTTTTCTTCTTCAATTTGTGATTTTATTTGTGCTACTCTTGCAGCTATTTTTTCTTTATTTCCTGCACCATCAACTATTATTGTATGTTCCTTATCTGCTTTTACTTGTCTTGCTTTTCCTAATTGCTCTATTTGTGTATCTTTTAATTCCAATCCTAAATCTGATGTTATAACTTCTCCACCAGTTAAAATTGCTATATCTTGAAGCATTTCTTTTCTTTTATCTCCGTATCCTGGGGCTTTAACTGCTAATACGTTTATCACTCCTCTTAATTTATTTAGGATAAGAGTAGATAAAGCTTCTTGTTCTACATCATCACAAATTATTACTAATTTTCCTGATTGTTGCATTATGTTTTCTAGTAATGGTAATATTTCTTGAATATTGCTTATTTTTTTATCTGTTATCAAAATATATGGATTATCCATAACTGCTTCCATTTTTTCTGTATCTGTTACCATATATGGAGAAACGAATCCTTTATCAAACTGCATTCCTTCTACCACAGTAAGTTCTGTATTTGAAGTTTTTGATTCTTCTATTGTTATAACCCCATCTTTTGAAACTTTTTCCATTGCTTCTGAAATCAAGTCTCCAATTTCTCTATCATTTGCAGATATACTTGCTACTCTTGCAATATCCTCTTTGCCGTTTACTGGTGAACTTATTTTTCTCAATTCTTCAACAGCCATATCTACAGTTTTTGACATGCCTCTTTTTATTGCCATTGGATCTCCACCAGCAGCTACATTTTTAACACCTTCTTTAATCATACTTTGTGCTAAAACAGTTGCTGTTGTGGTACCATCACCTGCAACATCATTTGTTTTTGTAGATACTTCTTTAACAAGTCTTGCACCCATGTTCTCGAATGGGTCATCTAATTCAATTTCTTTAGCTATTGTAACACCGTCGTTTGTGATAAGTGGTGCACCAAATTTTTTATCTAGTACAACATTTCTTCCTTTTGGTCCAAGTGTTACCTTAACTGTATCTGCTAATTTATTTACACCATCTAATAAAGATTTTCTTGCATCTTCACCAAATTTAATTTCTTTTGACATTTTAAATTCCTCCTAAATATAAATTTAATTTACCTTCCATTCTTTTATATCTTTAACTGCAAAGGTTCCTATTCAGCTATTGCTAAAATATCAGATTGTTTTACTATTATATAGTCTTCGCCTTCATATTTTATTTCAGTTCCTGAATACTTGTTTATTACAACTTTATCTCCTACTTTTATATACATTTTTATTTCTTTGCCGTCTACTTCTCCTCCAGGTCCTACAGCTATTACCTCTGCTATCTGTGGCTTTTCTTTGCTAGATTCTGCTAAAATAATTCCACTTTTAGTGGTTTCCTCACTTTTTAACATTTTAATTACCACTCTGTCTGCTAATGGTTTTAACATTTTTATTACCTCCTTGAATATTATGTACTTTGTTGTTAGCACTCTTTGTTAACGACTGCTAATACTTTATACCTTTTATTTTTAAAAGTCAATACATCACTTTCATTTTTCACACAATTTTCACATTGTATTTTATTCATGACTTTTTAATATATTATAAAATTTTATATAACTCATTGTTTTTATCTCAATTTTATTGTATAATATTTGTAACTTTTTAGGAAGGAAGTGTCTAATAATGAAAAGGCGGATTCTTCTTTACGCTGACGAGATGGGAAGTCAACTTCTTAATATGGAGTTGAGCAATCTACCTTCAACTGATGCAGTTAGATTTCTTCAAGAACTTAATAGGAGAAATCTAGCATACAATTCAGAGAATGAAGAATCTCTAACATTACAGGAGTATGCAGATGCATATTGGCCGGCGTATAAAAAAGAAGAAGCTTAATCTGCTCCAGAATCAAGAATTCTTAACTGGAGGCACAGAAAGGCCAGGTATCTAACCTGGTCTTTTCTTATTTATCTTTAGCAGCTCTAACTAATCCAACAAACAAAGGTTGTGGTCTATCCGGTCTAGATTTAAACTCTGGATGGAATTGCCCTGCTATAAAATATGGATGATTTTTCAATTCTACTATTTCTACTAAACTGCCATCTGGTGATGTTCCAGAAAATATCATACCTTTTTCTTCCATCACTTTTTTATATTCATTATTAAACTCATATCTATGTCTATGTCTTTCTGATATTTCTTTTTTACCATATAAACTATACGCCAATGTATTTTCCTTTAATACACATGGATACGCTCCAAGTCTCATAGTTCCACCCTTTTTAGTGATATTTTTTTGATCTTCCATTATATGTATAACTGGATTTTTAGTATTTTCGTTAAATTCTAACGAATCTGCATCTTCTAAGTTTAATACATCTCTAGCAAATTCTATTACTGCCATTTGCATTCCTAAACATATTCCTAAGAATGGAATTTTGTTTTCTCTTGCATATTTAACTGTTTGTATTTTCCCTTCTATTCCTCTGTTGCCAAATCCTCCAGGAACAATTATTCCATCCATACCACCTAATTTTTTTTCAGCATTATCCTCCGTTATAGTCTCCGAATCTATAAATTTAATCTCAACCCCAACATTATTTTCGTATCCTGCATGTTTTATGCTTTCTACTACAGATAAGTAAGAATCCTCTAGTTTAACATATTTTCCTACTATTGCAATCTTTATTTTCTTTTTGTCTTTGCACTCATCATCAATTTTTGTAAATTTATTTATCATCTCTTGCCATTTGGCATTATTAGGTTCTATATTTTTTAATCTCAAATGTTTGCAAACGCTTACTGCAAGCCCTTCTTTTTCTAGCATCAATGGAACTTCATACAAATTTGCTGCTGTTAAATTGGCAATTACATTTTCCGGCCTTACATTGCAAAATAAGGATATCTTTTCTCTTATACTTTGAGTTATAGTTTTTTCTGTTCTGCATACCAATATATCTGGTTTTATCCCTATAGATTGTAACTCCTTTACCGAATGTTGAGTTGGTTTTGATTTTAGCTCATTTGAGCCAGATATGTATGGTAGCAAAGTTACATGTATATACATTACATCTTCTTGCGGATTCTCTATTCCTATCTGCCTAATAGCTTCCAAAAAAGGTAAACTTTCAATATCTCCAACAGTTCCTCCAATTTCAGTTATTACCACATCTATTGCTGTTTTTCCTAAATCATAAATATTTTTCTTTATTTCATTTGTTATATGTGGAATTACCTGAACGGTTTTTCCTAAATAATCTCCTCTTCTTTCTTTTTCTATTACACTTTGGTAAATTCTTCCTGTTGTTATGCTTGATTTTTTACTTAAACTTTCATCAGTAAATCTTTCATAATGTCCTAAATCTAAATCCGTTTCTGCTCCATCATCCGTAACAAACACTTCACCATGTTCATAAGGACTCATCGTTCCAGGGTCAACATTTATATATGGATCAAATTTTTGATTAGCAACCTTATATCCTCTGTTTTTTAATAATCTTCCCAATGAAGCCGCAGTTATTCCCTTTCCTAAACCAGATACTACTCCACCTGTTATAAATACATACTTTGTTCCCATATTTTTTCCTCCTTTAAATAAAAAATAAGGCTAAAATCAAACACAAAAAGAGTGTTTTTTTTTAGCCTATTATTTTTAGCTTATTTTTATATTATTTAGTTGTTCCAAACAAAACTATTTAATATCATTTCAGAATCTTTTTCTAATTGCTCTTCATCATCCATATTAAATGTTGAAGCCGTTATATATGCAAGCTTGAGTTGTGGTTATTTCCATATATATTCCTTCCATTGATTTATTTTCGATTATTACTATATCATTACCAAAATTATTTTTCAATATTTTTTTAATATATTATTGTTTTTTTATTTTTGGTTTTGCAATCAAAGATGCTAAATATCCAAAGAATATAGCTGCTGCTATTCCTCCAGCAGAAGCTTTAACCCCTCCAATAAAGGCTCCTAAAACTCCTATTTCCTTTACTGATTCTATTGCTCCTTTTGATAAATTTGCTCCAAACCCTGTAAGAGGCACTGTTGCTCCAGCTCCAGCAAAATCTATTAAATATTTATATATTCCTAGTCCTCCAAGTATTGCTCCAACAGTTACAAAAGTTACTAATATTCTTGCAGGTGTTAATTTTGTTTTATCCAATAATATTTGTCCAATTATGCATATTGCTCCACCTGTTATAAAACATCTTAATAATTGCATCCAGTCAATGTTTTGTATAAATTCCATTTAAATTGACCTCCTTAAATTTCAATTGATACGGCATGTGCTATTCCTGGTATTGTTTCACCTTGCTGTGTACTTGTGGAATTCATAAGCGCTCCTGTTGCCATCAATAATATTTTTTTAATTTTCTTTTCTTTTAATTGTTTAAAAAAGTAGCCAGAAAAAGTAGTTGCTATACACGCACATCCACTTCCTCCCGAATGAGTATCCTGTTTTTCTTTATCAAACATCAATACTCCACAGTCATTATAATTAGAATTTATATTGTACCCTTTACTTTCGGCCATCTCTGCTAATATTTCCTTACCTACATGTCCTAAATCACCAGTTATTATTGCATCATAATAGCTTGGCTTTCTTCCAGTATCCTGCAAATGAGCTGTTAAAGTGTCTAATGCTGCTGGTGCCATTGCTGCACCCATATTGTTTGCATCCTTTATCCCCATATCTACAATTTTCCCTGGCGTTATATTAGTTATTTTAGGTCCGTCACCATTTGAAGATAGTACTGCAGCTCCAGCTCCTGTGACTGTCCATTGTGCTGTTGGTGGTCTTTGTGTTCCTAACTCTAAAGGAAATCTAAATTGTTTTTCAGCGCTACAAAAATGGCTTGAAGTTGCGCACACTACATTATTTGCCGCTTTTCCTTCTATAAAAACAGAGCCTAAGCACATTCCTTCCACAAATGTAGAACATGCTCCAAATATACCAAAATAAGGTATATTAGTTTCTCTTAATCCAAAATCACAAGAAAGGCATTGATTTAATAAATCTCCTGCAAAGCAGTAGTCTATATCTGTGTTAGCTAAATTTGCTTTTGAAATTACCAAATTTACAGTTTCTTTTATTATTTTGCTTTCCGCTTTTTCCCATGTTTTTTCTCCCCAAAATTCATCTTCCAAACATTTATCAAAATACTTGGCTAGTGGTCCATCTGATTCCTTTGGTCCTACTATTGATGCCGTTTCTACAATTATCGGTGGTTCATCAAAACTTATAGTTTGTTTACCTATTTTCTTCACGCTAAAACCTCCATTAATTTAAAATATAGATGCAATGATTCCTATAATTACAGATGTAGAAATACCAAAAACTAAAACTGGTCCTGCAACTGTAAACATTTTTCCTCCAACACCCATAACATAACCTTCTGATTTGTATTCTATTGCTGGCGAAACAATTGAATTTGCAAAACCCGTAATTGGTACTAGAGAACCTGCACCTGCAAACTTGCCAATTCTGTTGAATACATTTAATCCAGTTAATATTGCAGAAACCGCTATTAAAGATATAGAAACAACTGTTGAGGAAAGTGTATTATCCATACCTTTATACATACAAAAATCCATAATAATTTGCCCAATTGAACAAATTAATCCTCCTACCCAGAACGCATTAAAACAATTTTTTAATATTGGTGAGTTAGGTGATTTTTTATCTACATAGTCGCTATATTCTTTAGGTGTATTAATCTTTTCCATTTTTTTTACTCCCTTTCTTTATCAATCATAAAAGTTAAATCTACATCAACATAGTATTCAACTATCCTATTATCATTTATTTTTGCTCTCTGGTTTAAAATGCTAATCCCTGTTAGGTAATCCAAAGTTCTTGATGCCTCAGCTATTGTTTGAATAACCGCATCTTTCCACGAAACTTTTGAAGACCCTGTTATCATTAAATGTTTTTCCATTTATCTCTTACCTCCAAATTTTCATTTTCAGAATTAGCATTTCCTTTTTTTATAAAATTATGCAATTTTATTTGTTAATAACATCTTTTATTATCTCACTTGCCATTATTAATCCTGCTACTGAAGGCATGAAGCTTATACTAGCTGTTGTTTTTTTGTTCTCTTCACTATTATCAGCTCTTGCTGGCAATTCTTTTGAATAAACTACTTTTGTATGTAATATTCCTAATTGTTTTAATTTCTTTCTCATTACCTTGGCTAATGGACATACTTCAGTTTTACTTATATCTGCTACATTTATCATAGTAGGATTCAATTTATTTCCCATTCCCATAGCAGATATTATATTTACATTTTTTTCATGTGCAATCTGTATTAGTGCAACTTTAGAAGACACTGAATCTATAGCATCCACTATATAATCGTAATCATTTCTTACTAACTCATTTCTATTATTCTCAGTATAAAATTCTTTATATATTTCCACACTAGCTTTTGGATTTATTTTTAATATTCTTTCTTTCTCAACTTCCACTTTAGCACGTCCAACAGTAGTAGTATCTGCAATTAATTGTCTATTTATATTTGTTAAATCAATCACATCTTTATCTACTAATACAAACTTGCCAATTCCCGCTCTTGCTAATGCTTCTACTGCATATGAGCCAACTCCTCCGCAGCCAAATATTGCTACTTTCGTATTATTTATTTTTTCCACATTTTCTTTTCCTATTAATAATTCTTCTCTTTCTAGCCAATTTTCCATTTTTTTCTCCTTCTTTACATATAAATAAAAAAATTGTAGTACTCATATGAATTCTACAATTTTATTTATTTTATTTTGCTTTTTTAGCAATCTCTACAACTTTTGTAAAAGCAACTGGATCTGAAACTGCCATTTCTGCTAACATTTTTCTGTTTATAACTACATTAGCCTTCTTTAATCCGTTAACTAAGTTGCTGTAAGTCATTCCATTCATTCTTGCTGCAGCATTTATTCTTGCTATCCATAATTTTCTGAAGTTAGATTTTTTATCTTTTCTTCCTACATATGCATATGCTCCAGATTTCATAACAGCTTGTTTAGCCATTCTAAATCTATAATGCTTTGCTCCATAATATCCTTTTGCTCTTTTTAATATTTTATTGTGTTTTTTACGTGTTATTATTGCTGTTTTTACTCTTGCCATTCTCTATTCACCTTCCTTTATTTGTTACCATATGGTAGTAATTTTTTAATTCCTGCTTCACATGTTTTATCTGCGTAAGCATCTTGGATTTTTCCTCTTGATTTAGCTCTTGAAGTTTTATTTGCTAATAAATGTCTTCTGTTTGATTTTGTTCTTTTAACTTTACCTGTAGCTGTATAATCATATCTTTTCTTTGCAGCTTTATTTGTTTTTAACTTTGGCATAGTTTACTCCTCCTTAAAGATAATTAAATTTATAACAATTGACTATTTATTTTTCAGTTTTTTTAGCCAATATAATAAACATATTTTTTCCTTCTAATAATGGTTTTTTCTCAACCACAGCTATATCAGCCAATGCTTCGGAGAATTGATTTAGATTTGCCTCTCCAGCTTTTACATAATTTAATTCTCTTCCTCTAAATCTAACTGTAATTTTTACTTTATTACCATCTTCTAGAAATTTTCTTGCATTTTTTGCTTTAAATTCAAAATCGTGTTTTTCTATATTTGGTGTAATTCTAATTTCTTTTATTTCAAAAGTTTTTTGGTTCTTTTTAGATTCTTTTTCTTTTTTAGCTTGTTCAAATTTATATTTTCCATAATTCATTAATTTGCAAACTGGTGGTTCTGCATTTGGTGATACCAATACTAAATCCAATTTTTCATCAGCTGCTTTATCTAAAGCTTCATACAATGAAAGGATTCCTAGCTTTTCTCCATTTGCTCCTATAACTTGAACTTTATTCGCTCTAATTTTTTCATTAATTAGTAACTCTTGTTTTATATTAAAACACCTCCATAAAAATAAGATTGACTTCTAAAGCCAATCCGTACAATAAAATATATAATTTATTATATTAAATTTTATCAATAACCTTTTGCTATCTGCTAAGGTGAGCACGGATTGCTTCTTTAATAATAATTATAATACACTAAAAAAAATATATTGTCAATACTTTTTCGTTTTTTACTTGACTTTTTCAAATTTTTATAATAAAATAGTAGAGCATTTAGTGAATATGACAAGATATGAATAGCTTCTCCCCGGTAGTTATTTATTATATTGTTTCATATATATAAATTATTTGAATGGAGGGTATTTTTTACCATGAATAATACAACATATAGTATAAAGAAAAGTGAAATTGAAAGAAAATGGTATATAATTGATGCCGCAAATAAACCATTAGGAAGAGTTGCAGCAGAAGCAGCAAAATTATTAAGAGGAAAACATAAACCTACTTATACTCCTAATATGGATGCAGGTGATCACGTTATTATCATAAATTGTGAAAAAGTTATTTTAACAGGAAATAAATTGAACCAAAAAATGTACAGACATCATTCTGGTTACATTGGTGGAATGAAAGAAACTTCTGCTAAAGTTATGTTAGAAAACAAACCAGAAAAAATGATGACATTAGCTGTAACAGGTATGCTTCCTCACAATAGTTTAGGAAGACAAATGGCTAAAAAATTAAGAGTATATGCAGGTAACGAGCATGAAAATATTGCTCAAAAACCAGAAATTTGGAATTTTTAGATTATAGGAGGAATAAGAAATGCCTAGAGCAAAAAAAGAACAAGTAGTATTTAATGGCACAGGTAGAAGAAAAAGTTCAATAGCTAGAGTTAGAATAGTTAGTGGTAAAGGTAATATTACTGTTAACGGTAAAGATTTAAATGAATATTTTGGAGAAGAAACATTAAAAGTTATAGTAAAACAACCTTTAACAGTTACAAATACAGCTGATAAATTTGATGTTATTTGTACAGTAAGAGGTGGCGGATTCTCAGGTCAAGCAGGAGCTATCCGTCATGGTATAGCAAGAGCTTTAAATGAAGCTAATAGAGAAGAATATAGACCAACTTTAAAATCAAACGGATTCTTAACAAGAGATCCACGTATGAAAGAAAGAAAGAAATATGGTCTTAAAAAAGCCAGAAAAGCACCACAATTCTCAAAGAGATAATATTTTTTTAGAACCCAAGAAATTGGGTTCTTTTTTTAATTTATTACACTTATTGTATCACTTGGATTTGTAGAATTTAAGTTGTAATATGCACTTGGTACATTACCCACAATTATAGATTCTGCTATTAATACTTGATTTGTGATTCTGGAATTCACTATATGATATGGAGTTAGTATGTTTACATCCATATTTAATTCTAAATAAATTCTATGTAAAGTTTGGTTTATCCCCTGTGAGGTAAAATCAGATTTCAAATCTGTTTCCACATTTCCTGTATTTGCTATTTTGGCATTTATTTTTGGTCCATATCCAGATAACATCTTTATTCCAAAGATACTCCCCAATCTTATTTTTATGCTACTATTATCATTTTCTTCTAATTTTCCTAGTATATGTATTGGAATATCTGAGATTATTGCATTTATTGAATTCACATTTGCTTGTATCATAACCACATCATTATTGCTATCTTTAGTAATTGTAACAAGGTCTTCATATTTATATTTTTCCATTATTGCAGTAGCTTCTTCATTTGATATTTTAGTCGCTATATTTTTAGCCGCATCCAAGCATAGCGTATCCACAATTGGATTGATTGACTTTATTATAATTATTGCAGTTATAACAGCTATAATTGAGATAAAAAATACTTCTTGTATAATATCTAATTTGAATTTGTTACTAAATTTAATTCGTGGTCTTGAATATATTTTAGTGTATCTATCTTCAATTTTCATTTACGTCTCCTTATAAAAATTATTGGAGGTTATTATTACCTCCAATAACTCTATCTTGGAATAAATAATTGTTGTCCTGGTAGAATAACATCTGGCTTTTCTATTTTATTAACTCTTATAATGTCATCCATCGTGCTTCCAAATTTTTTAGCTATATTCCATAACGTATCACCTTTTCTTGTATAATATATCACTATACTATACTTTTCTCTGTTTCTATTTTCTACATTATTAACCTCATCTATTATATTTAAATCTTCCGTATTAAAAATATTTAAATTAAATTCCAAATCAATCTTCATATCAATGCTCTCATCAGGCATTACTATAAAGTCTTGCATCTTTACTTCTATATATGTCGCAATAGATGTATTTACTGTAACTTGTTCATCTGCTATATTGAATGTAAATGGTTCAACAATATCCTTGCACTGAAGTTGAGTATTACTTTCATTTGCAAACAATATTCGCAAATTTAGTTCACCCTCGTATGAAACTCTGCCATTTATTGTTTGTGTATTTATAATTACTGGTCTTACATCAACATCGTAAATTTTATTTTTTCCTATTTCTTGAATCATTTCTTGTTTTCTTATATTGCAAGTTTGTTTTATGCTTCTCTTGTCTTGCATAACTTTTATTTTTTTTTGTTTGCATTCCAACTCTGTTGATGGACTGTATAAATCTTGTATAATCCTCATCTCTTTATTTTCATATACTAGTCCTGTAATTTCTATTTCAGATTCTATGTATATAGAATGCTCATCAACATTATTAGGCTTTATTGCTATATTTCTTAATTCATATGATACGTCACATAAATTTTGTTCATTTATATTTTGCATATCTATAAATCCCATAACTGGAATAACTGCAGACACAGTGCCAATTCTATTATCATCTGTTAAATATACGATATTTACAACATTATCCGCCTTTGCTAATATTTTATTATAGCTTATTTTGGTTTCTTTGTTTTTTATATCTACTTTAACTTTTATAATTTCAGATAAATTGTCTTCTTGATTTATATTTACTGTATCTTTAGCAATTACCTTTGTACTGCCACTTCCCAATAATGAATTTATGTTATAACTTCTTTCAAGTTTCTGTATATCGTTTATCTCTGCAATATCATTTATTATTTCAACATTATTATTTGAATATACCTTTACTTGTATTTTCATACTAACTTCTAAATTTATTTTTCTTCCATTTAGTATCTTGCAATCTATTGATTGTATCTGGCAATAATCCTCTAATTGCATATCTTGTGTAATATTACTTACCTCTATTGTTCTACTAAAATCTAAGCTAGAATTTATACTTTTTATACTTGAAGTTTCATCATCGGCCATGTATATTGTATATATATATATACTTCCATCAAAACGTACTTTACCATCTTGTATTTCTTTTTTGTATATACAAATCGTACCAGTGCTTGATACAATACTTAAAACATCTGGTTTTATATCAGGTACAATTTCATCGCCTTCTACTCTAATAATTTCTTCTTTTTGTCCTATAATTTGGTTTACACATATATTCTCTTTAGACGTTTTTATACTCATACTTTTCATTCCTTTCTTTTAAGCATATTTCTTACGCTTTTTAATTATTCATATTTAATGTATATTACAAGCATAAAAAAAAATTCCTTTTTCAAGGAATTTTATATATTTAATTAACCAATATCATATTCTTTCTTTCTTTTTTTCTCTGGGTTTTCTGGTGGTAATATCGGATTATAAGTTTCACCGTTAAATACCTGTAACTCCACTGTTCTCGTTAAAATATCCGTATAACTATAAGTAACATTTCTCTCGTTCTCATCATACTTTACTATAAAAATACTTGGATATGCTTTTTCTAATGTTGCCTCTTTTTCAAAAGGCTTATTTCTTCCTAAAGTTCCTTTCACTATTACTTTTTGTCCTACTTTTTCGCCAATGTCAGACTTTAAACTGGTAATATCGTTTGGGTAAATCATATTTGTTCCTCACTCCTTTAAGATGGCTCTATTATACCATTTAAAGGTTTAATTGTCAAAATATGGTTTCTTATGTCGTTACTAGTTTCTCTAGTGTTTTCAATGGTTTCAAGCATTTTGGCCGTTTTATTACAATTGTGTTACAATTTGTCATCTTTCTAGCATTATCCCATATAATCTCTTAATTTTTTACTTCTACTTGGATGTCTTAATTTTCTTAAAGCCTTTGCTTCTATTTGTCTTATTCTTTCTCTTGTTACTTTAAATTCTCTTCCTACTTCTTCTAAAGTTCTTGCTTTTCCATCTTCCAATCCGAATCTTAATTTCAAAACCTTTGCCTCCCTAGGGGTTAAAGTTTTCATTATTTCCTCTAATTGTTCTCTTAATAATGTATATGCAGCGGCATCTTGTGGCGCTAGAGAGTCATCATCTTGTATAAAGTCACCAAGATGGCTATCATCTTCTTCCCCTACTGGAGTTTCCAAAGATACTGGATCTTGCGCTATCTTTTGAATTTCAATCACCTTATCAACAGGTATTTCCATTTCCTTTGCGATTTCCTCTGGAGATGGTTCTCTTCCTAATTGTTGTAGCAAATGTCTTGATGTACGTATTAATTTATTTATTGTTTCTACCATATGAACTGGAATTCTTATTGTTCTTGCTTGATCTGCTATAGCTCTCGTAATAGCTTGTCTTATCCACCATGTTGCATAAGTACTAAATTTATATCCTTTTGTATAATCAAACTTTTCTACTGCTTTTATTAATCCCATATTTCCTTCTTGGATTAAGTCTAAGAATAGCATACCTCTTCCAACATATTTTTTTGCTATACTTACAACTAATCTAAGGTTTGACTCTGCTAATTTTTGTTTAGCCTCTTCATCACCATCCAAAATTCTTTGTGCTAATGCAGTTTCTTCTTCATAGCTCAATAAAGGAATTCTACCTATTTCTCTTAAATACATTCTAACTGGGTCATCTATATTTACGCCGTCAATATTATTTAAATCTATATCCTCTAATTTTATATCTTCAACAGCTTCTAAATCTTCAATATCTGGCTCTTCAATGTCTAAATCATCTTTTTCTACACTTACGCCCATGTCTTCAAAAGCATCAAATATTTTATCGATTTGCTCTGGATTAGCATCATTTAACTCTGAAGCCAATTCACCATAAGTCATTTTTCCCTTAGCTTTTGCTTTTTTTATTATCTCGTTTACTTTTTCTCCTTCTATTGATATCTTATCTTCCTTTTTCTTTTCACTCATTTTTAGAATTCCCTCCTATTTTATTTTAGCTAACTTTATAATTACATCATTCAATTTCTTTTCCAATTCTGCAATTTCTTCTTTTGGACTTTGATTTGCATTTTCTATATTTTTTAATAATTGATTTCTTTCCATTATCAATTTTTCTTTTTCATATGATTTTACTATGTCTTCTATGCTCTTATCCAAATCTGTTATTTCAAAATCCGCCGCCATTATTCCTGATAAATAATTTATCACATTTTCATCTTCAAACCAATTAACTGCATTCTCTATATTTACATTTCCTTTTTCACACTCTTCATATAATTTTGAGACTATCTCTCTATTTTTATTCACTTTTAATAAATCAATTGTTATTATCTTTTTAAATATTGGATAAACTTTCTCATAATTATTTATTAATAAATATATTATTAATTGTTCTTTTCTCTGAGTTCTCTCATCCACAACAACCTCTTCTTCATGTTTAACCTGTAAAGTTTGTATTGGTTTTTCTAATTTTTTTTCAGCCTTATTATTTGCATATAGCATTTTATTTATTTCTGAATATATTGCTTCTTTTGAAACCATATACTCACTCGAAATCTTATCTATGTATACTTCTCTTTCCATGCTATTTTCAACTTTTGAAAGTATTTTAGCAACTTCATTCAAGAATTTTATTTTGTCGTTTACAACTTCTAAATTCAATTCTTTTTTTAACATTTTAACTTTAAATTCTACTAATGATATTGCTTTATCTACATATTTTTGAAATCTTTCTGGACCGTACTTAACTACAAATTCGTCTGGATCTTTTGCTCCTTCTATTTGCAATATTCTTATATCACATCCTAAATTATTTAATATTTCCAATCCTCTAAGTGTTGCTGCTTGCCCAGCGCCATCTGCATCATATCCTATTATTACTTTTTCACAACTTCTTCTAAGCAATCTTCCTTGTGCTTCTGTTAACGCTGTACCAAGAGACGCCACTGCATTGCTTATTCCTCTTTGATGTAAGGAAATTGCATCCATATAACCTTCAACCATTATTATCGTTTTTGGTCTTTGCGGTTTTACAATATTCATAGCAAATAAATTTCTTCCTTTGCTGTAAACAACATTTTCTGGAGAATTTATATATTTAGGTTTGCTATCATCTAAAACTCTTCCTCCAAAGCCAATTACTTTATTTCTTACATCAAATATTGGAAACATTAATCTATTTCTATATCTATCTATGTATCTTCCATCACTATTTCTATTTACTAAATCTGATGCTAGTATTTCTTCATCTTGAAAGCCCTGTTTTCTTAACTCTTTATACAGTTCATCAAATCTACCTGAATAACCAATCATAAATGTTTTTAATGTTTTGTTATCTAAATGCCTCTTCTTCACATATTCCTGCCCTGGTTTAGCTGCTGGAGTATATAAATTTTGATGATAAAATAATGCTGCACATTCATTAACTTTATACACTTTATCTTTTAAAATCGCTAGTTTTTCATCACCAGAATTTTCTAATATCGGCAATTGCACATTTGCTCTATTTGCCAAAAGCTCAACAGCCTCTTTAAAATTCACATTTTCTATTTTACTTATAAAACGAAATACATCTCCACCAACGCCACAGCCAAAGCAATGAAAAATTTGCTTATCTGGTGACACAGAAAAAGAAGGTGATTTTTCTTTGTGAAAAGGGCATAGACCAAAGAAACTTCTTCCACTTCTTTTTAATGTTACATATTCTGATATTATATCTATTATATCGTTCTTACTTTTTATTTCTTCTAATAATTCATCACTATATCTCACCATTTTTTGGCTACCTTCCTCTATACTAGTATATATTCGACATAAACATTATAAATCCTTCTTACTATCCATATATGACAAATTTTTATGTAAATATAGGATAAGAAAAAAAATTAACGGAATATATTTGCCGTTAATTTTTTATTTATTTACATAATAATCAAGTTTTTTAACTTAATTATTATCTTCTCCTACGTTATTAAATGGAATAAATTTGCTTACTATGTTATTTCCTTCTGAATTTTTTCCATTTGCCATTTTATGTTCTTCAAATGATAAATTTATTTTATTTTCAATCAATTTTTCTACTTCGGGCTCTGTTGCATGCTCAGCTAATACTAATTCACTTATTAGGATTTGCTTAGCATTATTAAGCATTTTCTTCTCACCTGTTGATAAGCCTTTTTCTTTTTGCTTATAGCTTAAGTTTCTAACAACATCAGCTATTTCGTATACACTACCACTTTTCATTTTTAGCATATTACCTTGATATCTTTTATTCCAATTGTTTGACATCTCTGTTTCATCTGCTTCTAATACTTCTAATACTTTTTCTGCTTCTTCTTTATTAATTATATTTCTAACTCCTATTTGAGAAGCCTTTGCAATTGGTACCATAACCTTTACTTCTCCAGGCATTTTTATTATATAATAATCCTGCTTTTCTCCTAAAATATCTTTTTGCTCTATAGCATCTATCGTTCCTGCTCCATGCATTGGATATACTATTTTATCTCCTACATTAAACATATGTAATTCTCCTTTCAAAATGTATAATAGGTTTTATAAAGGTTATATAAATCTCTTTTTACCACGTCCTTATTATAACACAAAAAATGGTAAAAGTCAAAAGAAACCTTACCATTTTTTATCATTTTTTATACTTGTTTTTCTATGTTTTTTGCCACAAAATTTCACATAATTTTTACTTGTTAGTAGAGCCAAAACCGCCTACTCTTGTGCCTTCTGCAGCATCATCATCTGATATTAAAAATTTTTCAAATATTGCTTGTCCTATACAGTCACCTTTTTTTATTACTGTGTCTGTTGGATTTATATTATAGAAAGCAAACATTATATGTCCATCATTATCATCATTTCCATAATAATCTTTATCTACTATTCCAACACTATTAGCCAATATCAAACCTTTTTTCTTTGGGTTTGAGCTTCTGTTATATAAGCATAACATTTCATCATCTTGCATATATGCTTTTATTCCCGTTCTTACTAAAGTTGGCGCAATTCCAGGTTTAAAAGCTGGAACAATTGTATCTTCTGCAGCTTCTACATCATACCCTGCTGAATATTTTGTTTTTCTAATTGGTAAATTGATTTGCTTATCTTCGAATCCTCTTGCTACTTCGAATCCTCTTGTTTTTTCCATTTATTTTCCTCCGATTAATAGTTTTCCGCTTTTACTTCAAAATATGATTGTGGATGACTGCAAACAGGGCATACTTTTGGAGCTTCTGTTCCTACTACTATATGGCCACAGTTTCTGCATTTCCATATTGTTATGCTGCCTTTCTTAAATACTTCTCCATTTTGTACATTCTCTAATAATTTTCTATATCTTTCTTCATGCTCTTTCTCTATTTCTGCTATTCCTCTAAATTTTGCTGCTATCTCTGTAAAGCCTTCTTCATCAGCTTCTTTTGCCATTCTATCATACATATCTGTCCATTCGTAGTTTTCACCAGCTGCTGCATCTGCCAAATTTTGCATAGTATTTCCTATACCATTTAAATATTTAAAATGAATTTTAGCATGTTCTTTTTCATTCTCTGCTGTTTCTAAGAATAGTGATGCAATTTGCTCATATCCTTCCTTTTTTGCTACACTAGCAAAATATGTGTACTTATTTCTTGCTTGTGATTCACCTGCAAATGCCTCCATCAAATTTTTTTCTGTCTTTGAACCTTTTAATTCCATTTTATTTACCTCCACTTATAAATTCTTTATACTTTATATTATAATATCACCCTAAAGTCAAGTATTATTCAATAACTGTTATTATTCTTTATTATATTTTTTTACATATTAAATCATATTCTTTTGTATCAACTACTTTGCAATTTATGTATTTTCCTTTTGCTTTATTTAGTTCAGCATTTTCATTGTTTTCTACATATACTAACCCATCTATATCTGGAACTTCCATATAGCTTCTTCCTATTAAATATTTCCTATCTTCTGAATTATTTTCTATCAAAACTTTTATTTCTCTACCAAGATTCTCTTTTTCTTGTTCTTTCGATATTTGCTGCTGCAAATTCATTATCTTATTGTATCTACTCTTTTTAGTCATAAAATGAATTTGAGCTCCCATAGTAGCTGCAGGAGTGTTTTCTTCTTTCGAATACATGAATGCTCCTAATCTATCAAACTTCTCTTCTTTTACAAATTCATACAACTCATCAAAATCTACTTTTGTTTCACCCGGAAATCCAACCATTACAGTTGTTCTTATTATCACTTCTGGAATTTCTTTTCTTAATTTTGCTATTACTTTTTTAATGTCTTCTGATGTAGTATGTCTATTCATTCTTTTTAAAATTTTATTTGATATATGTTGAATTGGAATATCAAAATACTTACATATTTTTTCATTTTCCTTTACCACTTTTATTAATTCATCTGTTATTGTCTCTGGATAAGCATATAAAAATCTTATCCATTTTATTCCATCTATCTTGCATAATTCTTTTAATAGCTTGTCAAGACTTGGCTCTCCATAAATGTCTTGTCCATATTTTGATGTATCTTGTGCTATTAATATAATCTCTTGCCTTCCAGATTCTGCAATTTTTTCGGCTTCTTCTATTATGTCTTCTATCTTTCTACTAACAAAATTTCCTCTTATAGATGGAATTGCACAATATGTGCATCTATTATCGCATCCTTCTGCTATTCTGATATAAGCATAGCAATCTCCTGTTGTTATAATTCTATTTGTAAATTGTAATTTTTCTTCATTCTCTTTTCTAGTACCCTCTAATTCAGAAAAAACATCTGCAAATGCCTTATCAGAATTTCCTTTTTCTTCAGCATAATCGCTATATCTTAAAAACATGTCCACTTCTGGCATAGTTTTTTCTAAGTCTTCCTTGTATCTTTGTACCAAGCAACCTGTTACAATTAATTTTTTACAATTTCCTATCTTAGGATTTTTATATTGTGCCATTTCTAATATTGTATTTATTGCTTCTTGTTTTGCTGATTCAATAAAGCCACATGTATTTATTACTATAACTTCTGCTATTTTAGGATCACTTACTATCTCATAATTTTTGTCTCTGAATAATCCTATCATCATTTCCGTATCTACTAAGTTTTTGCTGCAACCTAGAGATATAAATCCTACTTTCATAATTTCATTTCCCTTCTTGATTATTTACAACTTTATTTAGCCATTCTATTTTTTGTACTATACTATTATATTTTTGTCTATTTATTTTACTTGTATCTCCATCAAAATAGTCTAACGCTAACTTTTTCATATTTTTTAATTCAAATCTATTTTCTGCACCTTTTCCATTGTCTAATAGGTAAATCGGTGTATAATCAACCTTTCTTAATACTGCTTTTTCTTCTCCAGATTTTTTCAAAATTTGTATTTTTAATATAAGTTCTACATCAGCATTAGAATAAGTTAATGATGATATATAATTTCCTAGCGAATATGCTACTAAGACATTCTTTCCCTCTGAATTTTTAACTACTTCCATAGGCTCGATAATTGATGGATGAGATCCTAAAATCATATCAACACCATTTTCTATTAAATAGTTTTTAACATCAATTTGCCATTGGCTTATTAAACTATTATTAACTTCTCCCCAATGCATTATTACAATTATAAAATTTGACTTTTCTTTTGCATACTCTATATCATACTTTACTTTTTCTTCCTCATATAAGTTTACATATGCTTTTTCTTCTTCATTTAGTTCACTTTCATTGCTTAAACCATATGTATATGATAATACTGCTATTTTTACACCATTAATTTCTTTTATATTTCCTGTAAATGTTGAATCTTCATTTTCTGTATTATCTTTTATTCCAGTTACACTTATTTCTTCATTATGAATCTTTTCTACAGTTTCATTTAACCCTGCCACTCCATAATCTAAAGAATGATTGTGAGCCACTGACAAAATGTTTATTCCTGCATTCTTTATGGACTTTAAAAATTCTATTGGGCTATTATACTTTCCTATTCCAGAATAATTTTCATTTTCCAATATATTACTCTCAAATGTTCCTATTGCAATATCTGATTCTGCAGTATATTTTGTAACTTCTGAAAACATATGTGAAAAATCGTAATTTTCATTTTTCTTAGCGTCCTTAAGCAGTTCTTCGTTACACAAAATATCTCCTACAGCACTAATATCCACAACTTTATCTATTTCATTATTAGTATTCTCTATTGTCTTATCTAATTCAGAAAATATGCTTTTAGTTTGTTCTAGCAATTCTTCCCTTTGCTTTCTACTCTTTTCTTTATTTTGTATATTTTCTATATATATAGTACTAGATAATACAATAATACTAACTATTAAAATTAATATAAGTATATAAAATTTTCTATCCTTCGATTTTTTCTTTGTTCTTATATTTCTTCTATTTCTCATCTTTATCCTTTTCTTCTTTATTTCTATTTTTTCTTTTGCCTCTGGTCTTTTTGTTAATTCTTTCTAAATTTTTCTGAGTCCTTTCTATTATATACAGTAAGTAATTAGCAAGTTCTTCTTTTTGTAAATCTGTTCTTGGTGCATATTCTTCAATAAAGCCATTAATTAAATTTCTTTTCATTTTATTAGCACCTCTAGGATAGATTTCATCTATAACCTGTAGCATGTCAAATAAGCCCCCAGATTCTACTAAAACTGCAATTTCTTCTTTAGTTAATTTTTCTAAATTGTTTTCATTATTCATTTTTTGCTCCATGCTTTCTACCATTCAATTTCGTCTATTGATATTGGATTTTGATTTATTTTTATATCTTCTGCTCTCCCATTCTTAAAATATATCACTTTATCTGCCATTGGCGCTATTGCACTATTGTGTGTTATTATTATTACCGTCATTTTTTCTTTTCTGCAAGTCTCTTGTAGTAATTTTAATATTTGTTTACCAGTATTATAATCTAATGCTCCTGTTGGCTCATCACACAATAATATCTTGGGATTTTTTGCAATCGCTCTAGCAATTGCCACCCTCTGCTGTTCTCCTCCAGATAATTGTGACGGAAAATTATTTTTTCTATTTTTTAGTCCTACTTTTTCCATTGTTACATTAGGGTCAAGTGGCTTTTTACAAATTTGAGTTGCAAGCTCTACATTTTCTATTGCTGTTAAATTTTGAATTAAATTGTAAAATTGAAAAACAAATCCTATGTCTTCTCTTCTATAATATGTCAATTGTTTTTCTGAATAATTATTTACACACTGGTTATCTATTAAAACTTCTCCAGATGTTACGTTGTCCATGCCTCCTAATACGTTAAGTGCAGTTGTTTTTCCAGCTCCACTTGGTCCCACTATTACTACTAGTTCACCTTTATCTATAGAAAAATTTGTTCCGTCTAATGCTCTAATCTTGTTTTCACCCACATCATATTCTTTTACCACATTATTAAATTCTATATATGCCATTTTTCCTCCTTAGTCTACACTTTTTAATGAATCAGCCATATTTATTTTCTTTAAAATCCTATTTACCGCAATATTAACTATTTCTGCAAATACAACTGTTATTATAATTCCATACACAAAGCTCATAATTCCTATTCTTTTATCAAACATTAGCATATCTAATTCACAAGTTTTTATAATGTACATTGTTAAAAAATAGCCTCCAAACATACCCAATAGTATGCCTATAGCAGTTAAAATTCTAGTTTCTTTTATTACATAATCAAATACTTCTTTGTCATAAAAACCTAACACTTTTATTGTAGCTAATTCTCTTACTCTTTCACTTATATTAACATTCGACAAATTATATAATACTGCAAATGCTAATAAGCCTGCTGCAATGATTAGAATATATACTACTAATTGCATTTTATCCATTACATCTCGGAATATATCTTTAGTTTTCGATAAAAATGTGACTCCTGATACTCTTTCCGTATCGCTTAATATTTGTCTGCCTATTTCTTCTTCATCATTTTCTGATGTTGCTGTATTTTCTTTTATTAGTATTGTATTTGGCTTATATGCATTTGCTCCATATAATTCATTAAATAATTCATCTGTCATGTATATGTAGTGATATAAATAGTTTTCTGTTATAGCACCTACTTTAATATCCTTTTCTATATCATCTGTATTTTTTATAGTTATAGTATCTCCTACTTTTATTTTTAAAGTTGATGCTATTTTTTCTGATATTACTACTGAGTCATTTTGTAATTTATAATTTTCTTTTCCGCTTCTTGATTTCAATGTTACAAACTCAGAAAAATCTTGATCTTCTTTAAAAACTATCAAATTTAAAGTTTGTGAATTTTTTATATTTGTTATTTCAACAGTTTTCATATAACAGCTAATTGTGTTATCAATATTATCTAAATTTTGTATTTTTGATTGTTCCTCTTCTATCTGTTTGTTAGATATATCATCTTTCAAAGAAACTATTGAATCATATTTAAATATTTCACCATATTGTGACGGAATCATTTTGCTAACAGCATCTCTTATTCCAAATCCTGTAATTATCAATGCTGTGCAGCCAGCCACTCCAACTATTGTCATTAGGAATTTCTTTTTATATCTAAATATATTTCTCGCAGTAACTTTCTGCGTAAATTTCATTTTATTCCATATGAATTTTATTCTTTCTAGCAAAATCCTTTTCCCTGGCTTTGGAGCTCTAGGAAGCATCAACGTTGCTGGTTTTTCCGATAATTCTTTAACACACGTATATATTGTAGCTCCAAGTGTGCAAGCCAATGCTGCAAATAAACCTAACATTCCTACATCCATCTGGAATTTGCATTCTATTCCGGGCAGTGTATACATCATTGCATACATACTATATATTATCTGTGGTAACATTTTGAAACCTACTATCATTCCCAAAACCCCGCCAATAATAGTTGCAAGTAGTGCATAGATTATATATTTCATAGATATACTTAACTTATTATATCCCAGAGCTTTTAATGTTCCAATTTGAACTCTTTGCTCTTCAATCATTCTTGACATTGATGTTAAGCTAATTAGTGCAGCAACTAGGAAAAATACTAATGGAAATACTTTCGCAAGATTGCCAATTCTATCTGTATCTTGTATATATTCTGCATATCCATAATTTGAATTTCTATCTAATATATACCATTTTGGCTTTTTTATTTTTTCTATCTGCAATTTAGCATCATTTAATTTTTTTTGTGCATCTTCTAGCTTTTCTTCCATTTCCTTCTTTGCATCGTTTAACTTATTTCCATTTTCGTTAATCTCTGCTTCTGCTTGCTCTAACTCTGTTTGAGCTGTTGCTAATTTCTTATTTACTTCATTTTTTGACGCTTTTAACTTTTCTCTTCCTTGAGCTAATTCATTTTCTGTATTTTTTATTTTAGTTTCAGCATCATTTAGTTGATTCTTCGCATCCTTCACCTGGCTTTCTATACTTGTGACCAATGTACTTATCTCATCAGCTTTAAAACCTTGCTGCTTACAACTATTTTCTATCATAGAAATTGATGCGTTTATTTTCTCTAGCGCTACATTTAGTTCTGCTTTTTGTTTTTCTAATTCTGCTATTTTATCCGCATTAATTGTTTCATCTTGTTTTAACTGCTCTAATGCTTTATTTATTCCGGAAATACTTTCTTCCAATTTTGTAGTTTGAGCCTTCAATTCTGTATAATTTCCCTGGATTTCTTTTAATTGTTTTATTTTTTGTTCAGCTTCTTCTATTTGTTTATTTGCTTCGTCTTTTTTACTTTCGTATTCTTCTTTTGCCTTTTTTAGTTGTTCTTCTCCTGATATCAAATTTGTTTCTGCCTTTTCAAACTCACTTCTAGAACTCTTTTTGCTTTTTTCTAATTCAGCTTTTCCACTCTCTACCTTGTTTTTTGCATCCTCAAGTTGTTTCTGTGCTTGAGTTATTTCGTCTTCTGCCTGTTTTTTCTGTGTGTCATACTCATTTTGAGCACTATCTAATTTTTCTTTTGCCTCATCTACAATTTCTTGATATCTTGCTTGTCTTCTCTCCTCTGAAATTTTTTCTATCTTATCAGAAACTTCATCTATCATATCCTGATAATCTTTATTATATGTTTCTAACTCTTTTGCATCTTTTACTGTGATATATGCTATCGTGTAGGCTTCCATATCTATATTTTCCTCTGGAATAAACATATAATAATTTATCGTTCCCGCTCCCAATTTGCTTGTTCCTCTTGTTCTTGATATATACTCTGGAGATTCAACGGTCCCAACAATCTTCATATTACTGTTTTTCACAGTTTGCTTTTCTTCTAATGATTCGGAATCCGTTTGTGTATTCTCAAGATTTATTGTTATATAGTCACCAATTTTAAATTTAGTACCTATTAAAAAGCTTTCTTCCACTACACATTCATTTTGCTCTTCAGGTAGCTTGCCTTCAATTATTTTTAATTCATTTATTTCAGTTGGTAGTGATTCTACTTTTACAACAATATCTTTATCCTCTGTTTTCACTGTAGCATCAAAACTATGTGCTAATACTGCATTTTCTACACCATCTATATTTTTTATCGCTTTTATATCGTCTTCTGTTAATCCTAAAGTAGAGATAACTTCCAAGTCCATCATATTTTGACTATCATAATATGTATCTACTGCATCCTTCATATCCGGACTTGTAGCTCTTATTCCTGCAAAAAATCCAACCCCTAAAAAAACAATTAATAATATTGATAAAAACCTCTTAAATGTATTTTTTATTTGTCGTACAGTATCCTTTAAAAGGGATTTTTTCATACACTCCTCCTTTATTGTATTTGAGCATTTTCTATTCCAACAATTCGTTGTATCTCTTCCAATATTTCTTTTGTTATATATAAGCCTCCTGCTGGGTTCAATCTTTCTCCATTTCTTATTTCTACTTGAATATTATTCTTATCACCTGCAAAAAATTTTAATGCTCCTCTTAACCTGTCTCTTTTCTTTGTATCTAGATTTGTAATGTCTATCATCAATATTTGCTTTTTTACATCTGATAATTTTTTTATCTCTCTAGCTACAATTTTGGTTTCTTCATCTTCTCTTATACTTAGTCTTCCCTCTACCAAAACTATATTTTCGTCTACTAGCTCATTTGAACATTGCATATAACAATTTTCAAATATTATCACTTCTATACTTCCATATAAATCTTCTAAAGTCACAAAAGCCATTATTTTATTATTTTTGGTATACTTCTTCTTCACAGAGGTTATAATTCCAACAAATTTTACAAATTGACCATCTTTTAGTATACTATTTTTTTCTCTATTATCTACCATTTCTAAATTTTCATTTTCCATTTGCGATATTTCGCTACATTCTTTTATTTGTAATGTATTTATATTTGCTTGCTTTAATATTTGCTCTCTATATTTTTCTAGTGGATGACCTGATATATATATTCCTAGCATCTCTTTTTCCATAGATAATAGTTCTTGGTCTGTATATTCTTTAAGGGTAGTATAATTATATTTTAATTTCTCCAATTCGTTTTCTGAATTGTTATTATTTCCTCCCATATCAAACATAGACACCTGTCCTTGCATACTTTTTCTTGATGAACCATTTATTGTGTCTATTATATCTTCAAAAGATGCCATTAATGTGCTTCTGGTTTCTGAAAAATTATCAAACGCTCCTGCTTTTATTAAACTTTCTATGCATTTTTTATTTACTGCTTCTTCTTGCATTCTTTCACAAAAATCAGTAAAGCTTTTATATTCTCCATTTTCCTCTCTATTACGCACAATGGCATCAACCGCCGCTACTCCAACATTTTTTATGCTTCCTAATCCAAATCTGATCTTTCCATTGTCTACCGTAAATTTTGTAAAACTACGGTTAATATCTGGTTTCAATATTTCTATTTTTAATCTTTTACACTCGTCTATATATTCCGGTATCTTATCCAAATTTCCTAAAAAGCTATTCAACATAGCTGCCATAAATTCTTGTGGATAGTATGTTTTTAAATAAGCTGTTCTATATGAAACAACTGCATAGCATGCTGCATGAGATTTATTAAATGCATATTTAGCAAACTCTGCCATCTCATCAAATATTTTATTAGCAGATTCTTCATTTATTCCATTGCGTACACACCCAGGAATCACAACATTGCCATTTTCATCAACTTGACCATGTATAAATACTTCCCTTTCTTTTGCCATTACATCTAGTTTTTTCTTTCCCATGGCACGACGTACTAAGTCGGCTCTTCCTAATGAATAGCCAGCTAAATCACGTACTATTTGCATTACCTGCTCTTGGTAAACCATACAACCATAGGTTACTTTTAGTATTGGTTTTAATGATGGATGAGTATATACGGCATTATCTGGATCTTTTTTATTTGCTATGTATCTTGGTATTTGGTCCATTGGTCCAGGTCTGTACAAAGAAACTCCGGCTATCAAATCTTCTAAACAATCCGGCTTCAATTCTTTCATAAAGTTAGTCATACCTTGGCTTTCAAACTGGAATATTCCCATAGAGTTTCCATCTTGCCATTGTTTAAATACCTTAGGGTCATTCATATCAGAATCAAATTTCACATCGATTCCTTTGTCTTTTTTTACTAAATCAATTGTATCTTGTATTACTGTTAAAGTTCTCAAACCCAAAAAATCCATTTTTAATAAGCCTAGTTCCTCAAGGGTTGTCATTATGTACTGTGTAGAAATCATTCCATCTCTAACATATAATGGCACATAACTTACAACTGGGTCTTTAGTAATAACTATTCCACAAGCATGTGTTGAAGCCTGTCTTGGCATACCTTCTAAAGCCATTGCTATGTCTAATAATTTCTTAGTTTCAGGATTGCTTTCATACTCATTTTTTAATTCTTTATTTTGCTCAAGAGCTTTTTTTATTGTTATATGTAATTCATTTGGAATCATCTTTGCCAACTTATCAGCTACTGCATATGGCACATCTAGCACTCTTCCTACATCTCTAATTACCATCCTAGCTGACATGGTTCCGAATGTTATAATCTGTGAAACATGGTCTTTTCCATATTTTCTTTCAACATACTCTATTACTTCTTGTCTTCTTTCATAGCAAAAATCTACGTCAAAATCTGGCATGCTTATTCTCTCTGGATTTAGAAATCTTTCGAAGATTAATCCATATTTTATAGGGTCTATATCTGTTATTTCTATAGCGTATGCAACAATTGAGCCTGCTCCTGAACCTCTTCCTGGTCCTACTGGTATTCCTTGTGTTTTTGCATAATGTATGTAGTCCCACACTATCAAGAAATAATCAACATATCCCATTTGCTTAATTACACCAAGCTCATAATTTTTTCTATCTATTATTTCTTGACTTACATTTTCTCCATATCTTTTCCTTATACCATCATCGCATAATTTTACTAAATAATCATAGTGTGTTGCAAATTCTTCTGGAACATCATAATTTGGTAAAATTGTATTTCCAAATTCGAATGTTACATTACATTTATCAGCTATTTTTACTGTATTTTCTATTGCTTGAGGAACACCTGAAAAATAATCACTCATTTCTTCGGGTGATTTTATATAAAGCTCATCTGTATCAAATTTCATTCTATCTGCATCTGTAATTTTCTTTCCTGTTTGTATACACAATAATATTTCGTGGTTATATGCATCTTCTTTTTTCAAATAATGAGAATCATTTGTTGCAACTAATTCTATATTCAATTTTTTAGATAATTCTATTAATTTTTGATTTACTAATACTTGCTCACTAATTCCATTATTTTGTATTTCAAGATAATAGTCTTCTCCAAATAAATTTTTGAACCAATTTGCAACTCTTTCTGCTTCTTCCATATCACCTTTTAGTATTGCTTGTGCTACTTCACCTGCTAAGCATGCGCTACAGCATACTAGTCCTTCGTGATATTTTTCTAGCACTTCCTTATCTATTCTTGGTTTATAATAAAAGCCTTCTGTAAAACCTATTGAAACTATTTTAGTTAAATTTTTATATCCTTCATTATCTTTTGCAAGTAATATTAAATGATTATATCTTGCATCTAAATTAGGATCTTTATCTGTTCTTTTTCTAGGTGCTACATACACCTCACATCCAATAATTGGTTTTATTCCGTTTGCTAAGCATGCTTTATAAAAGTCAATTGCCCCAAACATAACTCCATGGTCTGTTATAGCCATTGCTTTCATTCCTAGTTCTTTTGCTCTTACTGGTAAATCTTTTATTCTATTAGCCCCATCAAGTAAACTAAACTCACTATGGACGTGTAAATGTACAAATTCAGGCATCTTTTCTCCTCCATTTTTCATATCCATATTTTATCACCTATACCCTTATTTTTCAATAAGATTATTGTAATATATTAATAACTTTAGGACACCTATATTCAAAAATACAACCCATCTAATTCAACTTATGCTTGGCATGCGCATTTTCATTAGATGAGTTGTATTTTATTATTTTTTACACACTTAAGTTTGTAGACTCCGCTCAGGTCTACAAGAATAAAGTAAGCCTGAACCCATGGTTATCGCTG
>USEX01000011.1 GCA_900553755.1 uncultured Clostridium sp. | reverse complement strand
CATTCTACCATTACATTTTTTTATTTTCAACTGTTTTTTCAATTTATTTTTACTTTTTAAAAACTTCTTGAAGAGCCTCCACCACCTGAGGAACCTCCACCGCCGAAAGAACTTCCTCCAGAAGAGCCACCGCCGAAAGAACTTCCTCCTCCGTAGAATCCTCCACCATGTCCAGAAGAAATTCCTGCTAAAACCCGCTATCACTCTTCTAGCTTTTTTATTGCATAACGGAATTATAATCATTATTGTAATAAGCATAAATGAAAACGCAATGCTACTAAAACTCGTGTCATTGTCTTCTCCTTTTACAGGACTTGTGCTTCCTTCCACGGTTACATCATATTCTTTTTCAACTTCAAATAATATTGCATTATAGCCTTTTTTTATTCCGTCCTGCCAATTATCTTCCTTGAAATACTTAGTTCTGGCTTCTGTTACTTCGTTGACATCTATGTCATAATTTCCCCAAAAAATTATTTCTTGCTTTAAAGTATATTTCCAATTCTTGGCGTCTTCTATGTTAATTTCTTTAAATGCTATTTCTTGTTCTGCTTTTATTTGATTTTCTATTAAATATATCTCTTACCGCACCAATCTCTTGCCTAAATGCTGCTTCTGATGCTTTTGCGAGTATTCCCTCTTCTCCAATTACCATTGCAAGTGCAGTTCCAGCTAAAATTAGCAAAACAACTATTGTTACTACTAGAGCAACTAAGGTAATTCCTTTTTTATTTTTTACACATTTTATATTTTTCATTATATTAATTTTCTTTCTCTATTCTCTTTGGTATTATATTCATTTTTATTTTCTATTTATTTGTTCTTTGACAAAATAGTTATTTTTTGCTATTATATATTTAGTTGATAAAAGATTAGATAGGAGATTTTACTATGAGTGATAAATCTAATAAAATAGAAATTGTATCAGGGGATGGCAAGGGTTTAGATATTTCAAAAGTATATGAACATTTAAATGTTGATGAACCTAATTCAGAGGTTAATGATAGCAATAAAATAATTATTCCACCAACTAAGAAACAATAATATAAAAAATAGAATCTATAATATTTTTTAATATTATAGATTCTATTTTCATCTTAAAGGACATTTTTATATGTTTATCTATTTATCTTATTATATAGCCTCTTCATTTTCTTCTTTTTTTATTTCTTCTTTTTCTTCGTCATTTTTATTAACTACTTCTAAGCTTGCAACAGAAACTTCGTAAGCTGTTTTCATTTGACTAGTTCCATCTTCATATTTTTTCTCATAATTTCTTGATTGAACTCTACCTATTAATTTTATTTCTGTTCCAACTTCCATATTCTCGCAAAATCTTGCTGTTCTACCCCATGCAATACATGGTATATAATCAGATTTGCTGTATGCTCTATTTACTGCTAACAATATATCTGCAATTTCTCTTCCAAATGGAGTTTGTCTATATACTGGTTTTTTACATATATAACCAATTAATGTAACTTCATTTGAAACAAAATCTTTCTTTGCTTCAACTTCTGATTCTTGATCTTCTAAGAATTTAATATCCTTTGCAAATACTGTTAATACTAATTTGTTCTTTCCATCTACATAGCTATTGTAAGATCTAAATTGACCTTCAACTATTATTTTGCTATTAACCTCTATGTTGTCATTTGGGATTAATCTTTCTGATATTGTAACTGGTATAATATCATCATTTCCACTTAAACGTGGTACGCTTAAATCAAAAACGTAAAATTTCTCCCCATAAATTTCGTGACTAAATCTTTTATCGCTAGTAACTTTTCCCACCAATAGTATGTGGTTATTCTCTAAATAAGTTGTATCCAATTAATTTTCCTCCTCTTACTTTTTTTTCAAAAGTTTTGTATTTTTTAACCTACAGTTATTATTATACTACCATTTTTTGGTTTTGTCTACATAAAATGTTAAATTTTATTTATTTTTTTTAAAAAGTGCACATTCTAAGCGCATTACATGGCATATAATATTGTTAAAGCTATAACAATCATAATATTATACACATTTATTTGGCAATTTACATTTGCTTTAATCTCTTGCATTTCTATTGTTTTTCCATATATGCTACTTATATTTCTCTGTAAGGATATCATTGACTTTTCCTCTTCTACACTCGAAATAGTTATATCACTTTTAGAATTATAACCATATGTTATTATTTTTTGATTACCATTTATATAATCCTTTATATTTTCTATAAAGTCCGAATTTACAATTAAGTACTTGGAATTATCAATTATTCTTTTAAGAAGAATTTCATTTTCTATTTTGGCATTAATTATAACAGTTTCTAATTTTATATTTTTAATGTTCTCAAGATTTTTTTCTTTTATAAACATTACTTCATTATTATTGGCTATTCCTTTATCTATAACCCTTTTTAGCTCCTCCTCACTTTTAGGATTTGTTATAATTTCAATTAACGCCATGTTCCTCTCCTTTTATATCCGAAACTTTTTTTACGGTATATCCTTTTTCATTTATACTTTCTATTATTTTTCCCATGTTATTTTGTATATATTCATTGTTTGTTAAAATTATGCTAATTTCTGGTAAATTTTTTTCCAATTGCGTAGTAATTTCATTTCCGCTTCCTCTTATTCTTTTTATTTCTTCTGGATATTTGTTGGCAAGTTCATCTGTAACCAAAAATGTTGCTGTAGATTTAGCTTTTGATAGCTCATTAATAATATTATTAATATTTTTCATATTTTTTATACAATTTATTATTAAAACTACTTCTTTTTCTGTAGTTTTTGAAATAGGGCTTGCTGTTTGTAAGGTTTTATCCCCCACATTATTTTGCATTGCTATTGATATTGCAAATAACACAGCCACAGTGGTTACTGAAACTAAATACGATTTAATTTTTTCTTTATTTACAACAAAAAACATATACATTCCTCCTTTATTATATAAATAACTTATATAATAAACTGCTATTAATCAATGTATATGTTTTTTTATATATTTTATTACTACAATTTCATTTGGCCTTTTATATACTCAATTTCTTCTTCTGAATCTAATCTTACAAATATAGGTTCACCTTTTTCTATTACTTTAGCATCTTTTACTGTTTTTCCATATGCTTTTATAGTATCATATTCTTTGTATTCTTCTTTATTTATTCCCAATTGATTTAAAATTTTTTCAGAGGTTTCGCCCATGGCTGGCTTTATAAGTATTGCTACTATTCTTAAATTTTCTACTAAGTGATTCATTACTGAAGATAATTTTTCTGTTTCTTCATTTTTAGCTAAAGCCCATGGCATTGTTTCATCGATGTACTTATTAGTTCTTGATATTATTCCCCATATTGAATCTATTGCATTTGAAAAATGTAAGTTTTCCATGTTTTCTTCATATTCGGAAATTTTACTTGCAACTGTTTCTTCTAAATCTTTATCTACTTCATTTATTACACCTGTATAATTTGGAACTTTTCCCAAAAAATATTTATTTATCATTCCAATTGTCCTATTTAAAAGATTTCCTAAATCATTACATAAATCGAAATTATATTTATTTACAAAATCTTCTGGTGTGAATATTGCGTCTTGACCATATGGAAATTCCTTTAATAGGAAATACCTTGTTGCATCTAATCCATATCTTTCTACTAGCATTTCTGGATATACGATGTTTCCTTTTGATTTAGACATTTTTCCATCTTTCATCATTAAGAATCCATGTGAATAGATTTTCTTTGGAACAGGTAATCCTAAAGCCATTAAGAAAATAGGCCAATATATTCCATGAAATCTTATTATATCTTTTCCTACTAATTGTAAATCTGCTGGCCAATATTTATTAAACAATTTTTCATCATCCGACATGTATCCTAATGCTGTTATATAATTTGTTAACGCGTCTAACCATACATATATTACATGCTTTGGATCACTTGGAACTTTTATTCCCCAGTCGAAAGAAGTTCTTGTTACACATAAATCTTCTAGCCCTGGTTTTATAAAATTATTAAATAGCTCATTTTTTCTAGATTCAGGCTCTATAAAATTTGGATTTTCTTTATAAAATTCTTCTAATCTTTTTTGGTATTTCTTCATATTGAAGAAATAAGCTTCTTCCTTCATCTTCTTTACTTCTCTTCCACAATCAGGGCACTTGCCATCTACTAGTTGTGTTTCTGTGAAGTAAGTTTCGCAAGGCATGCAATACCAACCTTCGTATTCACCTTTGTATATATCACCTTGCTCCATGAATTTGGTAAATATTTTTTCAACAATTTTCGTATGCCTTTCCTCTGTTGTTCTTATAAAATCGTCATATTCTATATCCATCAATTTCCATAGTTTTTTAGCTTGCTCTGCCATTTCATTTACATGCTCTTGTGGTGTTAGCCCTCTTTTTACTGCTACTTGCTCTATTTTTTGACCATGTTCGTCAACTCCGGTTAATAGTCTTGCATCATAACCTCTTTGCTCTTTATATTTTTTTATTGTATCTGCAAGCACAGTTGTATATGCTGTACCTAAATGGAATCTTCCACTTGGATAATATATTGGTGTTGTTATATAAAATGTCTTTTTATCTGTATTCATAATCTCGCTTCCTTTTTATTATTTGCAATATATTTTATCAACTTATTAGGCATATTTCAATACAAATATTAAAATAAACAAAAAACCCACTTTTTCAGTGGGCTAAATTTACTATTTTATTTTTTTTCTGTTTCTTTTTTTCCTGGTAATTCTATTTCGCTAGTTTCTATATTAGCTTTTCCTAATATCATAATTAATCCTATAAAGATTAAAGCTATTCCAAAAACTATAAGCATTGCTGCTGCTCCTAAATTTTCTCCTGAGAAACTATTTTGTAAACCTGTGAATAGTAAACCTGTTCCTATTATTGCTATCAATATCCAAAACACCCATACTATTGTTTTAGTTTGTTCCTTCTTTGCCATTTTCTATTCCTCCTTCGTTTTTTTACATTATATTTAATATCTTTTAAAAAGTCAATATATAAATTTATATTTCTCTACATTTTAATACTAATCTTTGAGTTCCATAATTGGTACATGTAATTAGTGTTAGTTCTTTTCGTCCTCCTGTAAGCTGACTTGTGCACGAAACATCTTCTGGCTCTACAACATATTTATCATATACTTCATACATTACAGATTTTCCGCCTACTGCCTGTAATGTTGCTGTATCACCTATTTCCATTTTCGATAAATTTCCGAACATTTTACCATTTTTATAATTATGCCCTACTATGCAATAGTTTCCTATTTCGTTTGGTCCTGGTCCCCAATATTTATTTAAAGAAATTTTTAATAGCTCCTCTGATGTTTGGGATAAAACTGGATATTCTAACCCTAGTGAACTAATTTTTAATATAGCTTCTGATTTATACTCTTCATTATTTGTTGTATCCACATATTCGTCATCTGTTTCAATAATTGGCACACTTTCTATTTCATTGGCAACTGTTGCATCTAGTGAAACTATTAATACATCATTTACCACTGTTCTTACTGTAGTATCTTCCGTATTTGTTTTAGAACTTATATGTGTTAATATTTGTTTTGAAACTTCCTCACTTTTATTTTTATCATACTCTGCGTATATGTAATATGAAAATAATAAACAAATAGCAAATATTGATAAGAAAAATCTTATTTTATATATACGTTTTTTTCTTCTTAATTCTGGTGTTATGTATAATTTTTTCGTCACTAATATTTGATTCATCTCTTACCTCCATTCTTATTATATCATCTTTTTTTAATATTGAGAATATTTATTTATACAATCTATTAACAATTTGTATTGCTCTAAATTTAATGTTTCTCCTCTTACTCCATAATCAAATTCTAATTCATCAAAAATTTTCATTGCAATTTCTTTATTTTTTACTACGCCACTATTTACCAAAACATTTATCAAAGTTTTTCTTCTTTGGGTAAAGTTTAACTTTATTAATTTAAATAGTTCCTTTTCATTACTTATTTCTACTTTTGGCTGTTTTCTTAGTTTTAATTTTATTACTTCTGAATCTACCTTTGGAGCTGGTATAAAGCAATCTCTCCCCACATTTAATACTGGCTCTGCTTCCGAATAATAGTCTACCGCATATGTTATTGCTCCTGATAGCTTAGTACCTGGCTTTGCTGCTAACCTATCTGCTACTTCTTTTTGTACCATTACTACTATCTCGTCTATATTTAGCCTTTCCTCCAATAATTTCATAATAATTGGAGTACTTATGTAATATGGTAAATTAGCTACAATCTTTACCTTTCCATCTTCCTGTTTCTCGTTTTCTATTATAGCATTCAGATCAATTTTCAATATATCTTCATTAATTATTTGTAAGTTATTATACATTCTAAATCTATCTGAAATTACCTCTACCATTTTATTATCTATTTCTACTGCTATTACTTTATTTGCATTTTCTAAAAGTTTACTTGTTAGGGTTCCTAATCCTGGTCCTATTTCTATTACCAAGTCTTTCTTGCTTATATTGGCAGATTCAATAATTCCATCTATTACATCATCATCTATCAAAAAATTTTGCCCAAAACTTTTATTAGCTTGCAGTTTGTAATGGCTTAATAATAATACTGTTTCTTCACGTGAATTCATATTTATTTCCTATCCTTAAATTAATGTTGCACCTATTATTCCTGCTTCGTTTCCTGCCTGTGCAGCTAATATTATAGGTGGATTTTCTTTGTTAAACAAGTACTCTCCATTATAAATTTTATTTCTTAAATTGTCAAATATTAAACTTTCATAATGTGATAAGCTACCACCAATACTTATTGCCTCTGGCTCTAAAATATTTATTATATTAGCAATTCCAATAGCTAAGTTATCCGTATATTCATCTATAAGATCTTTTAATTCCATATTTTCATTATTCTCATTTATTAAATTTATTAAATCCTTAGCGCTTATGTATTCTTTTACATTTAAGATTTTCTTAATGTTTTCTTTAAATTTCTTTTTAGAACAATAAACTTCAAAACAGCCTTTATTACCACATTTGCATTTTTCTCCATTTTTTCTTATAACCATATGACCAAATTCAAAGCCAGAATTCCTTTTTGGCTTAATAAATTTATTATCATAAAAAGCTGCTCCACCGATTCCCGTTCCAACACATAAAAATACACAATCACTATAATCTTTCAAGCTCCCAAATTTTTTCTCTGTTAATGCTGCACATTTTCCATCGTTCTCTAACTCTATTTTTATATTTTCAGTATTTAAAGCTTCCTTTAAATTGCTTCTTAAATCGTATTTGCCTATTCCTAAATTTATAAAATTTTTTAAACAGCCTTCTTTAGGATTTCCAGGCGTCGCAATTCCTATCATCTCAATATCATTCAAATCAATGTTTGCAGATTTTAAAATTTGGTTAATTCCTTCTTTTAGACATATTAATATATAATTTTGTGCAGTTTCATTCTTCCTTTCACTCATGTAATATGTTCTTTTATCTAGTATTTCATGTTTTTCATTTACTAACCCAATGGCTATATGGCTTCCACCTAAATCTATACCTATTTTCATATCTTGCTCCTTAAACAATATTAGATGCTAGAAAAAAACTAACATCTAATTTATTTTTATATTTTATAATCCTGCTGCTGAGAATATAAAGTTACCCATATATGCTTGTATACATGGTACCAATACGACTATTACAACAAATATTAATAGCACACCTACTATTGAGTATACCAATTGTGGTAATACTGCCATTATATTATCCATTGTGTTTTTTATATCTATATCCATATAATCCAATAATTTTGACATCATTTCGGATAAGTCTGTTTTCATACCTACTTTCAACATTTCTGTTGTCATTGATGAACCCAACCCAGCTTTTTCAAATGGCTCTATCCAAGAATTACCTACTAATATATTATTTATAGATGTTTCAATCATAGCTCTCATAACATAGTTATTTATAACGTTTTTGCTTACGTCCATCGCCTCTTGAATTCTCATTCCATTATTCAAGTTTAATAGCATTGCTTTCATAAACCTTGAAAAGTCGACAGAATAAAATAGCTTTCCAAATATTGGCATAGTATATTTGAAGTAATCAAAATTATACTTTCCTTTTGGTGTGTTTATATAAAATATAACTGCTGCTGCAATCGCTACAATTATTCCAACCGGTATATACCAGTGAATTACAACCTGTTGTAAAAAGTTTGAAAATGCTAATGTTATTTTTGGTAATTCATCAGTAGAACCAACATCTGCATAAACTTTTTGTATAGTAGGAACTGTATATAAGCTTCCTACAAATAATAATACGATTAAAGCTATTAATTGTAATACGTTTGGTATTATTATTCCTTTTAATTTCTTTGTTGTATCTGTGTTTGTATCTAGGTATTTTACTGCCTGTTGTAATGATTGAGTAAGTGATCCAGATAATTCTCCGACTTTTATCATATTTATATATATATATGGAAACACATTTGAATAGTATTCCATAGTAGTATACATGTACTCACCAGCTTCTACACCAGCAAGTATATCTTCTAAGATACTTCTAAATGTAAAGTTTTCAGTATTTTCTATTATTGTGCTTAAGGCATGTATATTGTTGAAATCGGCTTTTTTTAGCAAATAGAAATTTTGTGTGAATATCATTATATCTCTAGTAGTTATTTTTTGCTGTGTTGATAAAGCCATGCTCAACTTTTCATATGTTGTTCTCTTTTTTGCTTTACCTTGATTAATAGTAGCCGAGTTTGCATTTTTTAATATTTCATCAATATCTGTTACATTCTTTTTCTTTGCCACTTTATTTTTATTTATACCGTAACCAACTTGCACAATATCTATTGGTAATAAATTACCACTTTTTAGCTTTTTTATTAAGTTCTGTTTACTACTACTTTCAACTCTGTTCCTTACGATTATTCCTTCTCTAGTAATCGCTCTATAAACATATTGAGGCATATTTTCCTCCTTCTTATATCATTTTATTTCCTTTTTTTATTTTTAATTGCATTATTGTTCTATTTAATGTTTCAATATTTTTTTCTTCTATTTGAGCTTTTGCTTGTTCAAGTGTTATCTTATCATCAACGAATAATTGTGCTATAGAATTTATTAATCCTATGCTTCCATTGGCTGATGAACTTTGTATTGCGTCTTCTATTTCGGATACACTTAATTTTTCTTTTCTTATAATTCCTGCTACTACGTTATCTACTACCATAACTTCTGGTAATAATACTAATTTTCCATCTTTCTGCCTTAATAATCTTTGTGAAGTTACTAGTTTTAATAATGAAGCAATTAAGTATTTTACACTTTGTTGATCTTGTATATCATAGAAGTTTATCATTCTATCTACAGTTTCTGCACATGATTTTGTATGCAATGTTCCTATTACTAAGTGTCCAGATTCTGCTGTTTCTATTGCTGCATCCATTGTTTCTCTATCTCTAATCTCCCCTATTACTAAAATATCGCAGTCCTCTCTTAAACAGTTCTTTACACCATCTTTGTAGGTTAAAGTATCTTGTCCAAATCCAACTTCCTTTTGTACTACTATTGATTTTTTAGATTTATGCTTGAACTCAACTGGGCTTTCCAAAGTTAATATTTTTTTATTTTGATTTTCATTTATGTCGTTAATTAATGCATTTAATGTTGTAGTTTTTCCTGAGTTTGTTTTTCCTGTAACAAGAACTAACCCTTGTGGTTGATACATCATTCTTCTTACAATATCTGGTACACCTAATTGTTCGAATGTTGGCAACGTATTTTTTATTATTCTTAATGTGAAAACTGGAACATCATCTTCTAATGATATATTTATTCTTAGTCTTAGGCCTTCAAATTCAAAAGATGAATCCAATTTTCTTGTTTCTTTAAAAACTTTATCTTTATCTACATTTCCTCTTATAAAGTAATCATATATATCTGCCATATCTTCTGGTGTTAATACATCACAGCCCTCATAGGGAACTAATTCTCTTGCAACTCTAAATGTAGGTTTTATTCCACTTATTAAGTGTATATCTGAAGCATCTCTTTCTATTGCTGACCTTAATACTTGATTTATATCTAACATATTTTCCCCCTCGTCTAGAATTATCAAATTAATATAATCCTAATTTTGAATTTAATTCTTCTAAAGTTGTATAGCCATCCAATACTTTATTGAATCCATCTATTACTAAAGGTCTATACCCTTCTTCTATAGCTTTTGCTCTAATCTCTAATGTTGATCTATCTTTAATTATTAAATCTTTTATTGTATCATTTATATTTAACACCTCAAATATACCTATTCTGCCATAGAATCCAGTTTCATTGCAATGCTTGCAACCTACAATATCGTATGTGTATTTTCCTTCAAAATTATATTCTATTCCATATTTTTTTGCAACATTATTAATTATTTCTTTTTCTTGCTGCGTAAATTCTCTTTTTTGTGCACAATTTGGGCATACTTTTCTTACCAACCTCTGTGACATGGATGTTGCCAAAGTACTTGAAATATCATAATCAGATACACCCATTTTTCTTAATCTTGTAATTACTTCAATACTATCTATTGTATGGATTGTTGAAAGCACATAGTGACCAGTTTGCCCTGCTTGCATAGCAATTTCTGCAGTTTCTCTATCACGAATCTCACCAACTAGTATAATATCAGGGTCTTGTCTTAATACAGTTCTTAAAGAATCTGAAAATGATGTTTTTGAATCTATTTCTATTTGGTTTAATCCTGGAATTCTTATTTCTACGGGATCTTCTATTGTTGTAACGTTTATGTCTGGCTTATTTAAGAAATCTATTATACTATAAAGTGTAGTTGTTTTACCTTCTCCAGTTGGAGCAGCAACTAATGTTATACTGTTTCTCTTATCAAAACTTTTTTTAACTAATTCTTCATCTCTTGGGAAACCTAATTCAAATATTTGTTGTACATCCACATTTTTCTTTAATAATCTTAAAACAAATTTTTCTCCCCACACATTTTTTTGTGAAGATACACGGATATTATAAGCTGGATACATCAATATTCTACCATCTTGTGCCTCTTGTTTTTCCTGATGCATATTTGAAATAGCCTTTAATCTACCTATTAGTTGAGTTTGTTTTTCTTTATCTATATCTGCCATTGTAGTTAAATGACCATCTATTCTGTATCTTACTCTTACTTCGTTTTCCATTGGCTCTATATGAATATCGCTGGCTCTTTTTTCCATAGCCGTTTTTATAATAGAGTCTAATAATCCTGAAATATCGGCACTTGTATCTATATCATCAGATGCAGTACCTTCTAATGAGTTTAATATAGATTCTATATTACTATCAAAAGTAATATATTTGTCCATAATCAACCCTTTATTCAAAAGTAGTAATCTTACATTCTCTACTTTTCTTTTATTTGTTAAATCTGAAAAACATACTTTAATTTTACCTGATTCAACAGCAAAAGGTATTACTTTATTTTGTTTAGCTACATCTAAAGACATATAGTCTAATAAATCTACCTGTACATCAGCTAGACCTAGATTTATGGCTTTTTCATTTAAAATTTCTCCCATTGCATTTATTAATACTGTTGGGTCGCAAAGTCCTAATTCTTTAATTATATCTCCAATTTTTTTATTTGGATGTGCTTTTTGGTAATCAAGAGCTTTGTTTATATCAGCTTCAGTTACCACACCTTTTTTTACAAGTTCTATTCCTATAGGTTGCATTCTTCAGTTACCTCCATTCTAATATTACTTTACCAATACTTCAATGTATAATCTATCTTTTTGCTAAAGGTATTTTTGCCATTATCTCCTATTGCTATATCTATAGTTATTATTTCTTTTTCTGTATTATTTATTACAACTGTTTTAGATGTAGCAGTAAAATTAGTTACACTACTGGCAATTTTTACCTTCCCTCTATACAATCCTCCATCATTATCTTTATAAAAGTAAGTTGAACCATTGTCAAAAGTAATTGTTATATTATTATCATTTGCTTCTATTTTTGCATTTTTACTATTTTTTACATCTTCTACAAAAAAACTATTAAACTTATCGAAAGAAGTGGCATATTTAGATGAATCTCTTACCACTTTTATATTGTTTGAAAAAAAGTTATTAAGCGTGGCTAATAGCCCTAAAATTAATGATATTGCAATTATATAAATTGATAACGCAAGTAAGGTTATACCTTTATCTGATTTAAACTTTTTCACACCTATTCTCCTACTTCTTTAACTTTCAATTTGTTTAATGTTAAATTTTTTTCTTTGTTATTTACTGTATAAGTTATTTTCAAATTGACTACTTTTAATAATTCATTTGTATCAGTTTTGCTAAACTCTACATTATAAGAATCGTCTATTGACAGTTCATTATTATTTATTAAATTAGTTACAAAGTCATCTGTTATATCTTCAAATGCTTTTTCATCCACTTTTTCTAAAATTATAGTTGCATATGCACTAGCATTAGCACTTTTTAATATTTCTAAATTAGTAAGATATAAATTATACATAATCGTAGCAATTAATCCCGCAAACACAATTATAATTGTTACGGCTACTGCTAAATCTATTCCTGTTACACCTTTATTATCTTTTAAAAATTTCTTTTGCATATTAACCTCTATAAAAAATTTGCATATTAGTTATTATTAACATTATTATATTGCTAACACATAGATAAAATCCTATTGGAATTTTATACTCTTCAGTATCATTTACCCTAATTTTCTTCTGCTTTATTTTAGCTATCGAAGTAGATATTAATTGAATAGCTATTGCTAGTATGGTGCATGTAATTGTTAAAATAGTACATGCTTCATATGTAAAAGTAAGCATTATGAATGCTAAAATTATTATTTGTAGTGTATAATTATTTTTTGCTTTTTTAGAAAAATAGAGATTATTTATTAATGTTAAAATTACAACCACAAATAAGTATATAACATATCTATACATACCTTGTTTTTCTAATACATATAGATATATGATATACGCTGCTTCAACTATTATTGCGTATAGTAATACTCCATTTCTTATTTGCATTTTTTCTTTATCTATTCCAGCTATAATAAACAAGCCAGCTATGTACAATAAACCACAAATACAATATATTATTTTTGATATTTCCATATTATATATGTTGAAATTTATAGATGCTGCAAATAGTGTGAATACTACTCCTGATAATACTTCTAATAATAAATACCTTATTCTTATTTTTTTATGGCAATATCTGCATTTTCCTCCTAGGAAGATATAGCTAAATATTGGAATCATGTCTAAAAAGCTTAATTTATGATTGCAGTTAGGGCAATATGATCTTGTATGTGTTATATCTTTGCCTAATGGTATTCTATATACTGCTAACGTAAAAAAGCTTCCAAATACTGTGCCTATTAAAAAAATATATAAATATATAATTGCTTCCATATTTCTCCTAATTTTAAAAGTGGGTTACCAAATATTATACCATATTAGGTAACCCGTAAATATTATTAATAGTTAATATTGTTCATATATGTTTCTAGATTTGTTAATTGTGTTTTCTCTTCTGCAGCTGCGTTTGTGTAGTTTGTAGCTGCTGCTTTAGTTCTTGTTAAGATACCTTGATTACCTATTACTAAGCTTAAGGCTACACCTGCTAGTATTAATAATACAACTATAGTAACAACTAAAGCTACTAATGTAATACCCTTTTCTTTCTTAAACATATAAAATTCCTCCTTCTCGTGTTTTTGTTATATATATTTATTATTAAATATAACCTAAATTAATTATTTTAAATCTGTATCTTTAAAGTAGTTTTGTGTTGAATTCGTGTTGTCATTGTTAGATACATTTCCTGTTGTATTTGAATTATCAGAATTTCCATTTTCAGTATTTGTATTATTTTCTGAATTGCTTGTGCCACTTCCTAAATCCTTAAATGGATTTGACTTTCCTGGAACATAACTCTTTGTTTGCTTATACAAAGTTAGGTCTGAATCTGTAATTTCAAATACTATATTTTGTTTTGGATATTCTACTATTTCTTCATTAACTTCATTTTTTATTGTTTCTGAAGTTTGGTATGCTTCTACATTGCTTGGTATTACTTTATTAACTGGAATGTAATTATAAAATATTACCGCTAATACTAAGCATATTGCTAAACACAATAAAAGTATAATTGTAATTTCTTTTAAAACTGCTTTCATTATATTTGCTCCTCCCTAATTAATATCCATTACTGATTATTTTCTGTTGTGTTTGTATTTACACTTTGCTGATTATCTGTTGTTGTATTTGTATTTATATCACTTGTGGTTGTTCCACTTGTGTTGCTTGTGCTACTGCTTGTTGTTGGCTGCTCCGTTGTTTGCTCTGGCTTTATTCCTATATCTTTTACTGTAAATTCACCAACTAAGCTTTCATCGCTGTTTCCTAATGATAATTTAAAGCCTTCTATTTTAAAATTTAATTTTGAATCATTTTCCAATGCATATACAAAGTTTCTAATTCCTATATAGCTTCCAGTTACTGTAAATGACAAATTGTTTTTATCACCAACTCCTAATGTAGTTGCTACAATTTTTACATTTACTCCTTTTGAAGTAGCATGATTTCCAATTCTGCTCCAAAGGTATTCTCTTGCATACGATGATTCTTGATTTGCTTCTTTTATTTCTTCTTCAGTACTTACACTTGCTATATTCAAATAGCTTGATTTAGCTGCTGCTAATTGTTTTGTTGCTGTTTGTAAAGAATCTAATGTGCTTCTATAAGTTACATTATTCAAATTATTAGCATCATCTATCATTTTGGTTAAGTCGTCATTTCTTTGTACTATGCTTGATATACTTAATATTTCAAGCTTTCCTATCTTAATTCCATTAACCATTACTAGTGCTATTAGAATTATAATTAGAAGTGTAAATACCGTCATTAATAAGTTTTTCATGGCAACTCTCCTTCGATTACTATTTTAATAACACCACTACCACTGTCATTATAAGCATCCGAAGATACTATCGTATCTGGTGCAAGTATTCCTTCTGATCTTATTTTTGCTTTAAAATATCCTAGTTGCTCATATTTTCTTGATTGAACATGTATTACTATTTTTCTTCCCGTTGTATTTTCTATTGATGTAATTTGCACTTCTTGTGGTATTATTCCTACTAATTCACTTAATAATACTGGTATTGTATTTTTATAAGACAACTTTTCTGATAATGAATCGGTCGCATTTTCTAAGTTTTTCTTCATCGTAGTGTATTCACTAGTTTTACTGTTTATATTGTTTACATCATTTTTTATAAGTGCTATTTGTGCATTTGTAAAATCAGTTAATTGCTTTATATCGTCTTCTTTATTAGATATTTGCAAATTAATAAATATTGCAAATCCAGAATAAACTACTAAAGTTGCAACTCCTATTGCGAATAATCTTCTAACCCATTTAGTAACCTGAGTCTTTGAAATGCTTATGTTATTTAATTTTGATATTATTCCATCTTTATTTCCTTTATTTGAATCTTTGCTAGAAATTGTTAACCATTCAGGAAGTGCCTTTTGCTTGCTGAAGTTAATATTCTTAATTCCATAAGATAACCCCTGTAAGGCTAAAGCTATAGCTGAGTTTACTTCTATATAATCTTTTATATTTATTCTTGGTGTATCTTCTATAAAGAATGGCTTCAATATTTCACATTTTGCATTATTCAATAATTCTTCAAAATATAAGTCAATATTATTTATTGCTGTACCTAATCCCGTTAAATATACTTTGTTTATTTTTATTAAAGAATCAGTTATTATTTGTTTTATCTGTGATGCTATTTTATACAATGTAGGAACTATATCACTTAAATATTCATTTTCTGAATCTTGTAATTCTTTCCCTTGCATCGTATAAATTGTGGTATTTTTACAAATATCGTATGCTTTTTTATATGAGTTTTCTTTTTGTTCTATAGCATCTAATATTTCCTCCATACCATCATCTATTTTGTTTATGCTATAAACCTTTTGACCTGTAACTGTAGTAACTGTAGTTGAGCTTTCTATATTTACTATTAATATGTTTTCTTTATCAGTTAGTGGAGCTATATTAGCTATACTTATTGATAAAGGGCTAACTGTTGTTACTTTTTTTCCTTCAAAATCGGCAAATATTTTATTTAATTTAATTTTGTCTACAGATGTATGAATAACCCTAATTTTTTCTTTGTCTTCTACATCATTAACTAGTGCATATCTTGACTCTAGTGCGTTAGGATTATACCCTTTTTCATAACAAAATGATTCAAATTCTGTTTTAATTGCCTTGTCCAAATCTTTTTTATTCAACAAATCAGACATATAGAAATAGTTATACATTTCATCACTTAAGTTTACGCTTATTGGCACTTTAAAGCTAAATGTTTCTTCTACTATTTTATTTATTGTTGGTATAAGTTCTGAATATACTTCTACACCAAAAGCTTCTACTTTAGTAGAAGTTTTGTCTCTAGATACTTTTGCATATTTAATTATGTTTTTGTCTATATACAATCCTAAACAACTTGGCATTATTATTTCCCCTCAATATTATTATGTTCTACAAAAATATATAATAAATACAATATTTTTTTGTCATTTTTTGGTGTTTTTTATATACATAACTTTTATAATATAATTTTATCTTTTTTTTTTCAAAAGTCAATAATTTAAAAGTAATAGTAATCCAATTGTAATATTGTAATATTTTTGTAATAGAGTAAAAAAACTGACTAGAAAAATCTAATCAGTTTTTATTTTACTTTATGATACTTATAATTATAATCAATAATCCGAAAATTATTCTGTAAATTGAAAATCCTTTGAAACTGCCTTTTTGCAAGAATTTTAATAAAAATTTTATAACCAATAATCCAACAATAAAACTTGTTAAAACTCCTACTACAAATGGCAAATCAAAAACAAAATCTTTGAATTTAAATATTGTTGCTGCTAAAACTATTGGAGCTGATAACATAAACGAATATCTTGCTGCCGATTCTCTTTCTATCTTCATCATTCTTGCCGTTGTAATAGTTACTCCAGAACGTGAAACGCCTGGTATAAAAGCAAGTGCTTGTGATACACCAATTAAAAAAGTTTGTTTTAATGTCATTTGTTCATATTTTACTTTGCTTGGTGCCTTTTTATCTACTACATACAATATAATGCCCATTATAATTAAAGCTAAAGCAATTATTATTGGTCTATTTAAATTTCCAGATAAAAAGTGATCTAATAAAAATCCTATTATTCCACCTGGTATAGTTGCTAATACTATATGCCAAAACATCCTCCCTTGGACTGTTCTTTCTTTTTTTACAACATAATTAAATCCACCTTTTATTAATCCTAGCCAATCCTTAAAGAAATATAAACCTATCGCAAGTAGTGTGCCAAAGTGTAACGCTACATCAAAAGATTCTGGAATATTCCAGTTAAAAATCCATGGTATTATTGTTAAATGTGCAGAACTAGAAATTGGTAAAAGTTCTGTTAATCCCTGTATTACTCCCAAAAGAGCCGCTTGAAAAATATTCATTATTATTTCCTCCATCTCAATTATATATCTTTTTCTTTTTGTTCTTCATTTATTTCTCTCGTTTTCATCACGTTTTCAATCATTTGAAGATCATTATTATTAAGTTTGCCCACTAATTTACATGTACTATATAAATGTTTTTCCACATCTAATTCTCTTTTTGTTTTATTTGCTTTCTTAGCATTTTCTATATCTGGTTTTTTTATTTTATCTTTGATAGTTACAAAAATATTATCATTTTGAACTTTCTCATAAACTTCTGTATCTTCTTCCACAGCTATATTTATATAACTTATTGCTTTATCTAGTTCTCCTTTTATAATAGATATTCTAGCCAAATAAAAATATGCTCCTGCTTCTAGTTCTTCATCATTTATGCATTCTTCTAAAAAGTTTTTAGCTTCATCTAAATCGCCATATATTAAAGCTAATTGGCCTAGTGTATATTTTGCTTTATTTAAGTCGCTATTAATTTGAGCAGCCTTTTCATAATTTTCTTTTGCCTTTTGAAAATCATTTAGCATTGTATACGTCATTCCTAAATTATAATATAAATCATAGTCTGCTGGTCTATGCCTTAACGCTGCATTATATATTTGAATTGCCTCTTTATATGATCCTTCATTGCATAATATATCAGCAAATTCCATACTTGCTTCATAGCAATCCGATTGTTTTCTTAAAATATCAGCAAATATTTCTTTTGCTTCATCTTGCCTATTATTTTTGCCATATAATTTTCCTAATTTTATATAAATATCTTGTTCATAGTTTTCTAAGCTTATAATCTTTTCATATTCCTCTATAGCTAATTCTTCTTTGTTTAAATCTTCATATATCCCAGCTAAAAGCTTATGTAATGTTACACTGTCCGGATTTTTTTCAATACTTGCCTCAAGATATTTTTGTATTACTTCTTTTTTATTCATCACTTTTAACAAAGGCATTGCACATACTATTAGCATTTCGGAAAAACTTATATTCTTTTTGTATTCTAGAAATAAAACTGCTATAGGGATTATTATTGATAGCACATACATTAGCAATTTGAATACTATATTTAATTTTATTCCTGTTACCAGCTCAAGAAAGCTGATGGCGATTCCTATAAACTGAACAATTAATAAATATACATAGTTTGTATCATTTTTCTTTACTAGTTTCAAAAACATTAATATAAACAGAGTAAATGCAATTACGTTAAAAAATATTTTTCCAACCATTTTTCCACCTCTTATTTATTTAAAAATTTTTCCTTATAATTTTCCATGCATTTTTCTATTATTTGTTCTGCTTCTTCCCTGCCCATTATTTTATCTACTGTAGTTTGCTTTCCTTCTAATTGTTTATATACCTCAAAGAAATGTTTAATTTCTTCAGATACTTGTGCTGGTATTTCCGATATATCTTTATATGTATTTAAAAATGGATCATGCTTTGCTATTGCTATAATTTTTTCATCTTCTTCATTATTATCTATCATTCTTAATGCTCCTATTGGATAGCATTCTACTAAAGTTAATGGATATATTGCCTCTTGGCAAAGTATTAATACATCTAATGGGTCATTATCTCCAGCATATGTCCTTGGAATAAATCCATAATTTGCTGGATAATGTGTTGCTGTATACAAAATTCTATCCAACTTTAATAATCCTGTTTTCTTATCTAATTCATATTTATTATTACATCCCTTAGGAATTTCTACAACTCCCACAAAGTCATCTTTTTTTACTCTATCTTCTTCTATATCATGCCATATATTCATACTAATTACCTCTTTTCTAATTTATATGTAATTATCATAATGCATTTATTTTAAAAAGTCCAGTCTTATATTTTAAAAAATTACTATTTTGTATTTACTTTTCATAATTGTTATTATAAAATACTTGCTAGTTTTATTAAAAGGAGTTAAGCATGTTTAAAAAATATTTATTAGTATTCTTGGTATCTATGGTGCCTTTAATTGAGCTAAGAGGTGCTGTGCCAATAGGTTTAAGCACATGGATGGGAGATCCGCTTCCTATTTTACCTCTTTACATTGTTTGTATTTTAGGAAATATGTTACCTGTTCCAATAATATTTTTCTTTGCAAGAAAAGTTTTGGTATGGGGTGCTGATAAAAAATTTATCGGAAAATTCTTTAAATTCTGTTTAGAAAAAGGTGAAAAAGGTGGAAAGAAATTACAAGAAAAAGCTGGACGTGGTTTATATTGGGCTTTATTCTTGTTTGTAGGAATCCCACTTCCTGGAACTGGAGCTTGGACAGGCACTTTAGCTGCAAGTTTATTGGATATGGATTTTAAGAAAAGTGTAATAGCTATTATTGCTGGTGTTGTTTTAGCTGGCATAATAATGGGATTAGCTGCAGCCGGAGTATTCGGTGCTGCTGGCGCTCTTCTAGCAAAATAAAAAACTCGGTTGTTAAACTTAATTAACAACCGAATTTTTTATACTTTTTCTTCTATTAATTTAAAATCAATTTTTCTAGTTTGTTTGTCTGCTGAAATAACTTTTATTTTTACTTCATTACCTATTTTAAAAACTCTTTTTGTTCTCTCTCCAACTAAAGTTTTCCTTTGGTCATCATATGCAAAATATTCATTTCCCATGTTTTCAAATCTTATTAATCCTTCTACAGTATTTTCCAATTCCACAAACATTCCAAATGGAGTTATACTAGATACAATTCCTGTATATTCTTCTTCGATCTTATCTTGCATATATTCTGCTTTCTTTATGTCTTCAGCATCTCTTTCCACTTTTTGTGCTATTTTTTCTCTTTCAGTTGAGCTATCTGCATATTTTGCTGATTGCACATCGTACTTCTCTTTTACACTTTCTTTTAGATTATAATTAGAAGCTATATAATCTGATATAACTCTGTGTATAAATAAATCCGGGTACCTTCTTATTGGTGATGTAAAATGGCAATAGCATTTACTAGCTATTCCAAAATGGCCCTTGTTTTCTTTTTCATATCTTGCTACTTTTAATGTTCTTAATACTAAATTAGAAACAACTCTTTCTTCTGGTTTTCCTTTTATTTCTTCTAGCACCTGTGCAAATGCTTTAGGGTGTATGCTATCTTTGTCATCTTTCTTTATTCCCTTAATTTTATAGCCTAAATTAAATAGAAATTTATTTAATTCATCTATTTTTTCTATATCTGGCGCTTCATGCACTCTATAAATAAAAGGAGCTTGTAGCCAATAAAATTTCTCTGCAACTGTTTCATTTGCAGTTAGCATAAATTGCTCTATTATCTCATTTGCTTCTGTATAATCATATTTTTTTATATCTACAGCAATGCCGTTTTCATCTAAAATTATTTTGCTTTCTGGTATATCTAAATTTAAACTACCATTTCTTTCTCTTCTTGCTTTTAATATGTCTTTTAGTTCTCTCATTCGTATAAAATGTTCAATATATTGACTGTATTTTTTTGCAATTTCTTCATCTTTTTTAGTTGCTTCCTCTCCCGATTTTTTGCAATCTACATATCTTAATATTGAAGAAACATCATTATAATTCATTCTTCTTGTTACTTTTATTATGCTCTTCTTTACATCAGAACTTATTACATTTCCTTTTTGGTCTATAACCATAATAGCACTAAGTGCATATCTATCTTTTCCCTCATTTAAGCTACATATTCCATTTGATAATTCTTTTGGAAGCATTTGTATTACTCTATCCATCAAATATATGCTAGTACCTCTTGTGATGGCTTCTTTATCTAGTTTCGAACCCTCTTTCACATAGTTACTTACATCTGCTATGTGTACATTTAAATTGTAAGTACCATCGCTATTCTTTTGAACGCTTACAGCGTCATCCAAATCTTTTGCATCTTCACCATCTATTGTAAAGATTTCGTCATTTCTAAAATCTGTTCTATTTTGCTCAACACTTTTTATTTCTTGCGGTATCGACTTTGCCTCTTTTATTACAGGTTCTGGAAACTCATATGGTAAAGAATATTCTTTAACTAATGATAATATATCCACACCAGCGGCATCATATTTTCCAAGTATTTCTACTATTTTTCCCTCTGCTTTATTATTGCCGTCTGGATATTTTGTTATTTTTACTACTACTTTCTGATTATTTTTTGCTCCTCCAAAATTCTTCTTTGATATATATACATCATTGCTAGCTTTCTTATCATCTGGAATTACGAAGCCAAAATTTTTGCTTTTTTTAAAAATACCAACCAAGCTATCTTTTTCGTGCTTTATTATATATACAACTTTTCCCTCTTTTTTAGGACTCGTAGAATCTTTACCGTGCTTTATATCATCATATACTTTTATTAAAACTGTATCACCATTTAACGCATTTAACGTTTGCTTTGGTGATATATATATTTCCTCTTCTTCTCCTTCTACACTTACAAATCCAAAACCTTTTTCATTTCTTCTAAATATTCCTGAAATATAATCTGGATTATCTAATAAATTTTTTTCTTTTCTTTTTTTGCTCATATCATTCCTCTATTTTATTTTTTCTTATTTTTCAAATTCTATGCAAAAGACGACAGAAAGATCTGCCGCCATAAAATCATAAATAATTTATTTATACTAGAACATGTATATTATTCCTAAAATTATAGTATATACTAAAAATACTACTCCTACTATTATTGTCCATTTTTTTATTTTTCCTTCACGAGTTCTAGATTTATTTTTCTCGTAGAAATTGTTTGTAGATGAGCCAGTTATTGTTCCAGAAGCTCCTTTGCTATCTTTATTTTGCATCATTACAAGGATTATTAATCCTAAACAAATTACTATGTATATGGCAATCATTATATATTTAACTACTTGCATTTTCCTTCTCCTTTTGCTTTTTCTTATTAGCTCATTTATTGTAACACATAAAAAAACAAATTGCAATACTTTTTTATTGATGTTTTTCCTATTTTCTATTGGTTTTTCCGCAATTTTATGGTATAATTGTATTGTTATTATAGGAGGTTTTTATGGTAGCATGGCAAATTTGGTTAATCGTTGCAGGTTTTTCTTTTATATTAGAAATTGCTACGGTTGGCTTTTTAGTATTTTGGTTTGGAGTTGCAGCTTTAATAGTATGTATATTAAGCTTATTCATACCTAGTTTAGTTGCTCAATTTGCTATTTTTATTATTTTATCTGCTTTGCTTATTTGTTTAACTAGGCGTTTTTCAGAAAAAATAACAAAAAAAGACACAATTGTTACAAACTCTAACAGTATTATTGGTAAAAAAGCTATAGTAAAAAAAGATATTTCTAGTACTTCAAATGGTCAAATTAAAGTAAATGGAGATATCTGGACTGCTGTTTTATCAGAAGATTTTACCGATTCTATTTCTGAAGGTAGCACTGTGGAAATAGAAAAAATCGACGGAGTAAAAGCCGTTGTAAAACCACTAAAATAAGTTTTAATTTAAGGAGGAAAAAACATGACATTTTTAATTATTCTATTACTTATAATAGCAATAATAGCATTCAAATCTATTAAAGTTGTTAGACAATCAGAAGTCTACATTATTGAAAGACTTGGTAAATTTCACAAAGTTGCAGACGCAGGTCTTACAATTATAATTCCTTTTGTTGACCATGTAAGAAGTGTTGTTAGCTTAAAACAACAAACTATGGATGTTCCACCACAAGGAGTTATCACACAAGATAACGTTACTATTACTATAGATACTGTTGTATTCTACAAAGTAACTGATCCAGCAAAAGCTGTATACGAAATTCAATCTTTGAAAAAAGGTATTGAATATTTAGCAATTACAACAATTCGTGATATAGTTGGTAAAATGGACTTAGATGATACATTCAGTTCAAGAGATATAATTAATGAACAATTAAGAACAATACTTGACGAAGCAACTGACCAATGGGGTTGCAAAATCGATAGAGTTGAGATAAAAGATATTACTCCACCAGCAGATATTAGAGATGCTATGGAAAAGCAAATGAATGCAGAAAGAAATAAAAGAGCTTTAATCCTTCAAGCTGAAGGTGAAAGACAATCTGCAATCACTCTTGCCCAAGGTAGAAAAGAAGCTGCTATATTAGAGGCTGAAGCTGATAAAGAAGCAAAAATAAGAAGAGCTGCCGGTGATGCAGAAGCTATTAAGAAAGTTGCTGAAGCAAAAGCTGATGAAATTCAAATGGTTTATGATGCAATGATGAAAGCCAAACCAGATGATACTTTAGTTCAATTGAAATCTTTAGAAGCTTTAAAAGAAATTGCAAATGGAGATGCAAACAAAGTATTTATTCCATTTGATGCTACAAATAGCTTAGCAAGCTTAGGCGCTGTAAAAGAAATTCTTACAGATAATAAAAAATAATATTACATAAATTTACCCGAGTTCATTTAGAACCCGGGATTTTTTTATTGACAATTTTCGTCTTTTATATAATATTTTGTTCCTACCATTTCATCTGGTAAATATTGCTGTTCTACGTAATGTCCAGGATAATCATGTGGATATTTGTATCCTATTCCATAGCCTTCAGATTTCATTCCTTCTATTGGTGCATTTCTTATATGCATAGGTATTTCTCCTGTATCTTTTGTAGATACATCTTCCAATGCTTTATTTATTGCTAAATAACTTGCATTAGATTTCTTTGAAGTTGCTACATACACAGCCGCTTCTGCCAAAATGATTCTTGCTTCTGGCATTCCTACCATATGTACTGCTTGCATAGCATTTGTTGCAATAACTAATGCATTCGGGTTCGCCATCCCCACATCTTCTGCAGCCGCAATAACTATTCTTCTAGCCAAAAACATAGGATCTTCTCCTCCATTTAAAGCTCTTGCTAAATAAAACACTGCTGCATCAGCATCGCTTCCCCTCATAGATTTTATGAAAGCACTGATGTTGTCATAATGACTATCTCCTTTTTTATCAAAAATAGCTTTTCTATTTTGAACGCTTTCCTTTGCTATCTGGTCTGTAATTGTTATAAATCCATCTTCCCCAATTTTAGTAGTTAATACGGCTACCTCTAAACCATTTAAAGCTGTTCTAACATCTCCATTTGCTGTTTCTGCTATTTTATGAAGTGTTTCATCTTCTATTTTTATTTTGTATTGACCTAGTCCTTCTTCTCTGACTAATGAGCTTTTTAAAACCTTAAATATATCATCTTCATTCAAAGGTTCTAGCTTAAATACCATTGACCTTGATATTAAAGCTTTGTTTACTTCAAAGTATGGGTTCTCTGTTGTTGCTCCTATTAAAATAACCGTTCCTTTTTCCACAAATGGTAGTAATGCATCTTGCTGCAATTTATTAAATCTATGAATCTCATCTATAAATAAAATACATTTACCAGATGGATTTAGAAGTGGATTTTCAGCTTCTTCTATAGCTTTTTTTATATCTGCCACACCAGCTGTTACAGCATTCAATTTAGTAAATTGGTATTTTGTTGTATTACTTATTACCCTTGCAAGTGATGTTTTACCACATCCTGGAGGCCCCCATAATATTATACTAGATAGCCTATCTGCTTTTATTGTTCTATATAAAATTTTATCTTTTCCCAATATATGTTCTTGACCAACATATTCTTCTAAAGTTTTTGGCCTCATTCTATATGCTAGTGGTTCGTTAAGATTCATTTTTTCCACCTTCTTTTATTTTGCTAAATATTGTAATGCTTCTCTTATTTTATCTTCCAAATTCTCTGACTTAATTTTTGATAATACTTTATTAATCTCGTATCTTCTATATCCCAATACTTGAAGAGCCTGAATAAGTTCTTCTTGGTCTTCCTCAGAATTTGCCTCTTCTTCTAATTTTGTATTATCATTTGCTAAAATTGCTTCTTCTGTTTTTATTTTATCTTTTAATTCTAATATTATTCTTTGTGCAGTTTTAAGGCCAATGCCTTGTAATTTTTTTAATGAGTTTACATCATTCGTAATTACTGCTAAAGCAAATCTAGAAGGAGTTATATTTGATAGTATTGTAATTGCCGATTTTGCTCCTATTCCTCCTACAGAAATCAGTAACTCAAACATATGTAATTCTTCGTTTGTTTTAAATCCAAACAAGCTTACATCATCTTCTCTTACTTTTAAATAAGTATATACTTTAACTTCTCTATCTTCTTCTAATTCATCAATGGATTTTTTAGACATGAATATTTTATATCCAATTCCATTTACTTCCATTACTACATATTCTTCTGATTTAAATTGTATATTTCCTTTTAAATATGCAAACATTGCGGCTCCTCTTATAAATATTTTCTATTGTTCTTTATATTTAAAAATTCTTCTAGTAGCTCTTTTTCTGTATATGACTTCTTCTCTTTTGTAGCAGTATTTTCTATTTCATATACACCTTCTTCAGATTTATTTCCTAGTACTAGCATATATGGTGTTCCAAGCATTGTACAATCTTTAATTTTTGCTCCTAGCATTCCTTGTTTTCTATCATCTAATATAACTGGAATATTGTGTTCCATTAATATATTATATAATTTTTCTGCTTCTTCCATTTTTTCATCTTTTGCAACTATTTGTAGCAAATATGGTGCTACATTAACTGGCAACGATATTCCTGTTGCTTCATCTTTTTCATTTTTTAATACATAGCTTTCATATATTGTTGCAACAACTCTGCTTATTCCAATTCCATAGCAGCCCATGTACAATAATTGCTCTTTACCATCTTTATCTATGTATGTAGCATTCATTGATTTTGAATATTTTGTTCCTAATTGGAATATATGTCCTAATTCTATAGATTTTTTTGCTTCTACATCCTTTGTATCTTCTATTCCATATTTTTCTTTTAAATATTCGTTTGCATCTTCTCTTTCTAAAATTTCTGTATTAAATGCTATTCCTGTCTTTTTATCAAATAATATTGTATCTTCGCCAATTGGTGATAATAGCATAAATTCTTCTGATTGATTTCCTCCCATAGCCCCGCTATCTGCAGCAACTGGTAAAGCTTTTAATCCTAGAATTTCAAATATTTCCATGTACGCTTTTCTTATTTTTTGATATGTTATTGCTGAATTTTCTTCATCTAAATCAAAGCTATATGCATCCATCATTGGGAATGATTTTCCTCTTAACAAATAGCCTCTTGTACGTATCTCATTTCTGTATTTTTCGCCAATTTGATATAATGTTACTGGTAAGTTTTTATATGATGATATTCTTCCTCTTACAAAGTCTGTAACTGCTTCTTCTGCAGTAGGTGCCATTACAAATTCACCTTTGTCTGATTCAACAGAAAGCATTACACATTCTTCTATATATTTAGAATATCTTCCTGATTCTTCCCATAAGCTTTTTGGCTGCATTGTAGGCAATAATATTTCTATACAACCATATTTATTTAATACTCCTCTTACAACTGTCTCAACATTTTGCCTTAATCTTAATGGCACATTATTATATGCATATATACCTGTTCCATATTGTACCAATTGGTTTGTTTGCATTAATATATCTTGTGCTGGATATGATTTATCCAAATTATTTACTCTTATAGTTCCTAATCCTGTTTGTGATAGTCTCATTCTTCTTCTCCTTTAACTATATCATCTATTACGATTTGCTCGTTTTCATCTACTTTATATCTCGGTAAATCCGGTAGTTCCTCTAAGCTTTTTAAATCAAATAGCTTTAAGAAGTTTGACGTTGTTGAATACATTGTTGGTTTACCTGGCGCATCTAGTTTTCCAGCACTTTCTATCAAATTGTACTCTAATAATTTATATATTGTACCATCTGAATTAACCCCTCTAATGCTTTCTATTTCAGCTCTAGTAATCTTAGGGTTATATGCTATAATTGCCAATGTTTCAAGCGCTGCCTGTGATAGATTTGGCTTACTTCTTTTATCAAATACTTGATATAGATATTTGTATAATTCTTTTTTTGTAGCCAACTGATAACTATTTTCTACTTTTATTATTTCTATTCCTCTAGATTCTTCTAAATAGCCTTCTTGTAACTTATCTATTATAGCTATTATCTCTTCTTCTGATACTTCTAGTGCAGCCATTAATTCAACCACTTTTACTTCTCTACCTGCTGCAAATAAAATTGCTTCCACTGCAGCCATACCATTTTTTATATCCATTTTGTTCATTCCTTTGTTATAATGTGTTGTTTAAAATACACTAACATTATACACGTGTATCAGTAGTTATGTCAAGGAAAAGCAGGTACTAATTTTACTAAAAAAGCAATAAAAGTGAAGCTTCTCTTACCTCACTTTTGGTTAACTTTTAATTATCTCCAACCTATTCACACATATTGAATTATCCCCTTTTTCCTGTTATAATACTTCGTAGCAATAATAATGGAGGTCACACTATGGCATTCGATGGAATTGTCTGTTCAGCAGTAGTTGCTGAATTAAACACTTTGATTTCAGAAGGAAAAATAAATAAAATTTTTGAACCAAATAAAAATGAAATTATAATAGGAATCTATTCAAAAGGTAAAAATTTAGCTTTAAATATAAATATTGACCCAGTAAATTACAGAATTAATTTAACAACACACTCTAAGCCTAATCCCAAAAATGTTTATAATTTTTGTATGGTTCTTAGAAAACATTTAACAAGCGGAACTATAAAAAAAGTTTATATGAAGGAATTAGACAGAATCATATATATTGATATTGATTGCTACAATGAGCTAAATGATCATATTACAAAAACTTTAATAATAGAACTTATGGGAAAACATAGCAATATTATTCTAATCAATTCTGATGGTATCATAATTGATAGCTTAAGACATCTTAACAAATTAGATAATTCTCTTAGGGATATTTTGCCTGGATATAAATATATTGAAATAGAAAACTCAAAGCTTGATTTTCAAAGCTCTACTTTTGATTCTTTCTATAAGAATATAAAAGAAAATAATGTATCAAAAATTTCTTCGGCTATATCAAATTGTTTCTCAGGTTTTAGTAAATCTGGTGTTATCTACACCTTGGATTCTTTAAATATAAAAGATGATGTCAATGTAGCTGTATCTGATTATAAAAAAATATATACATATTTTTCTGAACTGCTAAAGCAAAATATTTCTGATATTTCATGTACAGAAATTAATTTGTTATATAAAAAAGATTTTTATATAACAAATGCTTCTTCAAAAGATATTCTAATAAACTTTTTTATTGATGATTTCTATTTTGACAAAGAAGTAAGAGAAAAATTTGAATCTACCAAATCAAACACTTTGCGTTCTCTTTTAGGAAAAACAAAAAAGCTTTCCGATAAGCTTAAAAATATTGATAGCAAATTAAAAGAATGTTCTAAAATTGAAACATATAAACTATATGGTGAGCTAATAACTAGCAATTTATATAGAATTCCTAATTATAATCAGGAAAATATAACTTTAGAAAATTACTATGATAATAATAATCCAATATCAATTCCGTTGGACTCTACTATTTCACCATCTGCAAATGCAAAAAAATTCTTTAAAAAATATAGAAAATTGCAAAATACTGTGTCTATTATTGAAAAACAAAAAGAAGCAATAAAATTAGAACTTGATTATTTAGATAGTATAGTTTATGAAATTAATAACTGTGCTAATCTAGATGAGCTAGAGGCTATTATAGCTGAAATATCTGAAGATTACGGTATTTCTAACGTAAAAAAAGATGAATCTACAAAAAAAACTAAGAAACCTGTAGCCAATATGCCAACTGAATATAAAATTGATGGTTACACTATTCTTGTTGGGAAAAATAATAAACAAAACGATAATCTAACTTGTAAAATAGCCAAAAAAAATGATCTTTGGTTTCACACCAAAGATATTCATGGTAGTCATGTTGTTTTGAGGCTTGATAAAAATAAAAAAGCTACAGATTCTATAATATATAAGTGTGCAACAATTGCAGCATATTATAGTAAAGCAAAATTATCACAAAATGTTCCTGTAGATTACACTTTTATAAAATATGTTAGAAAACCTAATGGTGCCAAACCAGGAATGGTTATTTATACAGATAATAAAACTTTATATGTAAATCCTAAGAGTCCGTCTTAGGATTTACTATATTTTGTATATCTTCATCTTGCCTTAGCTCTGGCACTATAAAATCGAAAGCACGTTTATCTTGCTTTATGGCTTCTATTGCTATATTCTTGTCACTTCTTAGTCGTTTGCTTGCATATTTTAAGATCAATCCTTTATTCTTTACTGCAGCCATAACCACTTCATCATCATCTCTTAATTCTTTACTTGCATAGTAAAGAATCTGACCATCTTTTTGTGCTGCTTTTAATATTAGTTCTTTATCTTTTCTTAATTTTTCACTTGCATAGCATATTACCCAGCCTTTTGTTTCTACTGCTCTCATTAAAATATCTCTATCATCTTTTAATCTATCAGAAGCAAATTCTAAGGCTCCGCCATCTTTTGTAACAGCTTCCATAACAATATCTTTGTTGTCCCTTATTACTTCAGATGCCCCCTCTATCAATAAGCCATCTTCCTTTATTGCATTTAAAATATAGTCTTTATCTTCTGCGTGTTCTTTTACTTGTTCTAATGTATACATACCTTACACCCCAACTTTGTATTCTATTTCTTCCATGTGAGGATATATTTCCCTTAATCTTTTCTTTGTTATTATTGTTAGCCTAGGTTGAGGATTTTTGGGATTATCTGTTAATAATTGCTGTGTATAGCAATTCTCTGATGTTTTAAATAATTGATATCTATTGCGCACATAAGTAAAATAAATTTGATATCCATTATTTAATTCCTCTTCCATTCTTTTAAAACTATATTTTCCTTCCATATAAATTCCTTTCATTATTTTATCATTTCTGCAAAGTCCTGTTCTGAAATAATTTGCACTCCAAGGTCTTGCGCCTTTGTTAGTTTAGAACCTGCCTCTTCTCCTGCTAGTACATAACTTGTCTTTTTTGATACCGAACCAGATACTTTACCTCCAAATTTTTCTATTATTTCACTTGCCTGGTTCCTTGTATACTTATCTAAGCTTCCTGTTAATACAAATGTTTTTCCTTCAAATCTATTATCATAATTCTCATCATATTCATTTTTTATTGCCTCAGTATTAACTCCGGCTTCCTTTAGTTTATTTATTAAATCTATAGTTTGATTTTGTCTAAAAAATTCATATACACTTTTAGCCGTAATTTCGCCAACATCATTTATATTACTCAATTCCTCTAAACTTGCATTTGAAATTTCATCTATACTTTTATATCTTTTAGTTAATCCTTTAGCAGATTTTGCTCCTATATGTCTAATTCCTAAAGCTGTTATTAATTTATATAAATCATTATTTTTGCTAGCATTTATTGCATCAATTAAATTTTGTGCAAACTTTTTACCATTTTTCTTTAAAGATGCTATTTCATCTATTGTAAGTGTATAGATATCCGCAATATTTTTTATAAGACTTTTATCTACCAATTGCTCTATAATTTTTATTCCTAAACCATCTATATCCATTCCTTCTTTAGAAACAAAATGAGCTATGTTTCTTAGTAGTTTTGCACTGCACTCTACGCCTATACAACGGCTTACTGCTTCTCCTTCTTCTCTTACCACAGGTGCTCCACATACTGGACAAGTTGTAGGCATTGAAAAATCCTTTTCTTCTCCTGTTCTTTTATCTTTTAATACATCTACAACCTCTGGTATAACATCGCCTTGTTTTTGAATTACAACAGTGTCTCCAATTTTCAATCCTTTTTCTTTTATAAAATCTTCATTATGAAGCGTTGTTTTAGATATTGTAGACCCTGCAACTTTTACTGGCTCTAGTATTGCTGTTGGCGTAATTGCTCCAGTTCTTCCCACTTGACAAACTATATCTAGTAACTTTGTTTCTTTCCTTTCTGGTGGATATTTATATGCAATTGCCCATTTAGGAACTTTATATGTTGTTCCTAATATTTCTCTTAAGTGTAAATTATCAACCTTTATAACTGCTCCATCAATACCAAATGATAATTTTTCTCTATCTTCACCAATTTTTTTTATTGCTTCTATTGCCTCATCTATTGTATTGCACAATTTTCTAACTGGTACAACATTGAAACCTAATTCTTTTAACTTATTCAACTCTGTAAAGTGAGAGTTTTCTGAATCAAATGTTTCTTCATCATATTTTTGCACATTAAAAACAAATATATCTAATGGTCTTGTTGCTGTTACTTTAGAATCTAATTGACGAAGTGAGCCTGCTGCAGCATTTCTAGCATTTGCAAATAGTGTCTGCTCTAGTATTTCTCTTTCCTCGTTCATCTCTTCAAATTCTTTAGTACCAATAAAAACCTCTCCACGTACCGTTATATTTATTTTTTCTTTTAGTTCTTTTGGAATACTTTTTATTGTTTTTAAATTATCTGTAACATCTTCTCCTATTAGTCCATTGCCTCTTGTTGCACCTTGAACAAAAACTCCATTTTCATACTTTAATGCTGTTGATAGTCCATCTATTTTTGTTTCAACAACATATTTTAATTCCTCATTATTTTCATCTGCTACTTTTCTAACTCTATCATCAAATTCTTTTAATTCATCAAATGAAAATATATCTTGAAGGCTCTGAAGTGGTACTTCATGTACCACTTGTTTAAATCCTTCTTTAACATGTCCACCTACTTTTTGCGTTAATGACTCTTTAGTAATAAGCTCTGGAAATTGTTTTTCCAAAGCTTTTAATCTATTCATCATCATATCATATTCATAATCAGTTATTGCTGGATTATCCATGTCATAATATAATTTAGCATAATATTCCAGTTTTTTTCTAAGTTCTTTAACCTCAATCTTAGCTTGTTCTAAATCCATTATTGTATAAGCCTCTCTTATAATCTTTCTCCACAATTATTGCAGAATTTATTAGTTGGTTCATTTAGCATTTTACATTTATTACATGTTTTTTTACTTGTTTTTGCTTTTCCACATTCACTGCAGAATTTTCCATCTGCTGGGTTCACATGACCGCATTCGCAAGTCCAACCTTCAGATTTTCCATCATTTGAAAAATCTTTATCTTCTTTTTTACTTAAATCCATTTTACTTGCATCATTATTTTGGTTCCATACACCATTAGCAGCTCCAGTTGCCATTCCTCCTGTTGCCATGTTCATCATACCAATTCCCATGAATCCATTTGCTGCACCATTTGCATTTTTAGCTGCATCTTCCACAGCATTTGAATATGCTCCAACCATTCTTCCTTGTTGCATATATGAGTTAGAGCTTAGTTCGTAATCATCAATCTTCTTTGCTGATTCATCTGTTAAAGTTACTGATTCTACAGCAAAGCAAACAACCTCGATTCCTCTTTCTCTTATTTTAGCATCAAATACCTTTTCATCCATAATTTCTCTTATTTCGTCTGTTTGGCTTGGCATTTCTAGTACTGGCACTTTATATTTTTCTGTTCCAAGTTCGTTGGCAACATTTTGGAATACTGCCATTACTTCTGTTCTTAATTGCTCAACAAGTTCATCTTTTCTATATACATCTGCTGTACCTGCCAAAGTATTCATAAATAATGCAGGGTTAGATATTTTAAATGTATATTTTCCAAAACATTTTATTTCCACTCTTAGTGGGGTTATAGTATTTGTCATTTGGTTTGGAATTGGATGTGACCAATCTTGAAATGGTATTGGTGCTGGTGTTCCAAATTTGTTATCTATTATTTCCTTTGTATTGAAGAAAAATACAGCTTGTTGTTTAGCACTTGCTCCATTATAAGTAAAACGTTGCCACATTTCTTTAAATGTTGCTCCAAATTGACCTGCAAAGAAAGACGGTGTAGAAGATTCATCAAAAGTGTATATTCCTTCTTCTGCTGTTGCATCTATTACTCTTCCATTATCATATATAATTGCACATTGTCCTGGTGCAACTATAATTGTACTTTTATTAGAGATTACTCCATTTGGTGTAGTTTTTCTAACCATAAGAACATCATTTGGCATATTCTCACATCTTATTGCTTCCTTCCATTGATCATGCATCGTGCTTCCAACAGCACCTACCGCAGCTTTAATTAATCCCATAATATTACCTCCTAAAATTATTCTATTTTTTCTAAATTTGCTAACGCCCAGCTATGTTCACCTGTTGTTATAACGCTTCCACAATACTCGCATTTTCCTGAAGATGTTATTTGTGTTGGTGCTCCACAATTTGGACAGTTAGTTGTGTTTATTTGATTAGAACCTGGTTTTGTTTTTACTCCAGTTTTTCTAATAAATTCTAATTTATATGTGCTATGTCTATCTGTTACTTTATCTCCTTTTAGCACTTTACCAGTTTCTTCGTCTATTATATAATCAACCATTCTAGATTTTAAAATTACTGTTAATATATCTTTGTCTCCAGTTTGTTTGAAATCAGCTAATTGAGCAGATTTAACACAGATTCTTTCCATTTTATTTATCTGTTTTCTATCTATATAATCTTGTAATTGTTTGTGATGTTGCTCAAATAATTCATTTGTTTCAAATACTCTAATAGTACTCCAATCTCTTGCAGTCCAAGCTTCTTGTAGTTTTATAAATAAATCCCTGCTCCAAGATAAAAATTCTTCTTTATTGAATAATTCATCTACTGCTTTTACTTCTTTTTCTACTGCTTCTTCAGATTTATATGCATAATTCTGAGTTTGGTGGAATTGTTGTTTAGGCATTTGCCAATTATCCTTTTGTTTTGATTTTACATACATAGTAATTGCAACTACAATGATAAATATTATGATTCCTGGTATTGATGAACCTCCTCCAATATATGTATAGTTAGAGTCTGAACCATAGTCGTAATCATGGTCCCATGATGATGACCCCAAATCGCTGCTTTCCCATGATGAGCTTCCACTATCGTAATCTTCAAAACTTCCAACATCTGCAATGCTAATTCGACTACTTGCTACAAATGTTAGTACAATTGCTAAAATAATAATTCTTGCTATTTCTTTTAGTTTTTTCATTTGATATATCTCCCTTTTGTAAATTTAGTCTTTTAATAAATCTTTTCCATTCTTTATATATTCATATCCTGAAAAGATTGTTGCAATAACAGATACTGTCATTAATACACTTGCTAATATATTTATTATATAGTCTCCTGTATTCATATACACAAGAGCACTATTTTCAAATGTTGCTTGTTCTGACTTTGCTCTTAATATAAACGCGAAATATGGATGAGTAGTTAAAAACATTAATATTATTGCTATCATCTGTGTAACTGTTTTTAGTTTGCCCCATATATTTGCAGCTATTACATTTCCACTCTTCTCAACTGCAATTAGTCTATATCCAGATACTATAAACTCTCTAAACAAAACTATAATTGGAATCCATGCTGGAAGTAGCCCTTTTTCAACAAATATAATCATTGCAGCTAACACAAGTATTTTATCTGCTATTGGATCCAAAAATTTTCCTAATGTAGTTATTTGATTGCGTGAACGTGCTATGTATCCATCTAATTTATCGGTTATTGCGGCTATTATAAAAATAATATCCATAATAATCATATTCATTGGAACTCCAAAACATGTTCCTGGTATATTAATTAAAGATACAATTACTATTACTGGCACTAATAGAATTCTAAATATTGTTAATTTGTTTGGTAAATTCATTTTTGTTCTCCTCGCTTTTGTTTTGCTTTATTATATAAAAAAACTCTGTAAAAATAAAGGTTTTTTACAAAGTTTTTATTTTTTTATTTTTATCTATTATTTTGCACTATTTCGACAATATCTGCAATATATTTGCTAATTACTGGTATATTTAGTTTTATTATTCTTTGTACCGTATATATAATAAGTGCTGTAATAATATAAAATCCTATTCCGGCACCAATTCCTTTGGCTATTCCTGAGGTAAAGCTTCTTAATATTCTCTTTTTTGAATTACCTAATAATTCAGACAAATATATCATTTCCGCTTCATTCATTTTCTTCTCTACTTCTTGCATTTTTTCTAATTCTTTCTCTTGTATTTTTTGTTTTCTATTTTTCATAAACATATAACAAAACCACCCTATGTAACTTTTATATTAGGGTGGTTATTTTTTTATTTTATATACATTTATTGATTTATTTCATTTGTTATTTCTGTATTTGTATTCTCCTCTGTCTTTTTATCTTTTTCATTTTTTACTTGTTCCATTCTTGATATTAATTCTTGAAGCTTTTTAGTATCTCTTCCTATTTGTTCCCAATCGCTACTTTGTGTTGATGATTTTAGATTGTTATTTGCTTTTATTATTGCTTGTATTAAATCATTTATATCGTCAGTATTTTCTACTTCAATATTTACTGCTCCTGTAGATGCTAATTTTTTTAATGCATCTGCATAGGTGTCTCCAATTGCTACTTTATTACCTGATGCTATTATTACTTTCTTTAGCACTGGTAATGAATTTGTTTCATTTACATATTGTTGATATATTGTTTCAACATATAAAAGTGTATTATCTATAGGAACTATTATAATATCTTTAGTCAATTTAGTGCCACTTACATTTAATGAATCAAGTTCTGCAGATATTGTTTCATCTTGCTCTATTTGTGTATCTAATTGCATTGGACCTAAGATGTTACTATCTGTTTTGTAATTGTATAGTTTTAATGTATTTGTACCATTTTCATCAACTGAACCTACTAAGTATGCTGTTATATTTTGTTTATCATATGGAGTATAAGGTAATACTAGTCCCAATCTTGTAGATGAGCTATCTTTAGTTTTTACCATTGTATAATAAGGTTCTATATCTGTTCCTTTTTTGCTAGATATGCTTGTTGTATTATGTTTGGCTACTTCCCATACATCATTACTTCTGTATAGTACATCTGGCTGAACATTATGATATCTTTGCATTACTAAGGATTGAATCTTATACAAATATTTTGGATAAACAAAATGATTACTTATATCTTCAGGTATTTTACTTTCTTCAAATAAATCTGGATATATTTTTTTATATGCTGCTGTTATTGGATCTGTTTCGTCTGTTATATAAAATTTTACTTCTCCACTATAAGCATTTATTAATACTTTTACTGAATTTCTTATGTAATTTATTTCGTCCTTTGTTATACCATTATCTTGTAATATTGTTCTTTGTGAATATGGATAATTATTGCTTGTAGTATATGCATCTAAAACCCATATAATCTCGCCATTTCCATCTATTACTGTATATGGTTCATCGTCATATGTTAAATATGGCATTATTGTTTTTGCTCTTTGAATTATATTCCTATTTGTTAAAATCTTACTATCGCTTTTTACATTTCCTGAGAATACTAATTTAGCATCTTTTTCTTTTATTGCTAAAACAATTCTATCTAGCAAATTAGCTTCTAGCCCTGCTGTTCCTTCATATACATTTTCTGTATTGTTTGAAGCATCCAATATTGGGTAATCAAATTCTTTTTTGCTATTGCTATTTGTTACTACAGTGCTATTAGTTTGCAAACCAAAGTATATTCTTGGTTCACATATTGTTATTGCTTCATTTTCACTATCAAATGATTTTTGTATGTGATTTAAATTCCCTGTTGCTGTTGTAGTTGTTGCAGATGTTACAATTACGCCAAACCCATGAGTATATTCGTATGTTTTGTTATTGTATGTGCTACTTCCATTTGCTATTTCTCTTGGAGATAAAAATACCAATTGTTGTTTATCACCTATTTTGTATACACCTAATCTCGTATTTGTGTATTGATAATATCCCTTACTTGTAAGTGATCCATTTAAATCTTTTAATACTAGCTCGCTATTTGTAATTGGAATATTATTTATAGTATCTGAATTAGCTAATATCTGGCTCTCTGTTATTGTTCCACCATCATCTAATTCTACTTGTTCTACATCTATGTTATAAGCTTTTTTAGTATATTTAATATTCTCTGCTATATATTTTTTCTCTTTATCTAATTCATTAGAATTCACAAATATTAAATTATATCCTAGCATTATTAATGTAACTGCTACTAGATATATTGGCACTATTAATATACTTTTTACTACTTTTTTTGTATTGCCTTTTTTGAATTGTTTAATCACTCTAAACACTGAAAATACAATTACCACAGACAATAATCCATATGCTGCTAATTTTATATTTATTTCAGTTGTTCCTGCTCCAAATAAAGCATAATTTTCTGATTCACTATCATTTAATATTATAAATTTTTGAACTCCAACATTTTGTGTTTCTACTAATACCAGCACCGCCAATATCATTATCAACACTTTTACATTGTTTAATGCTTGATTTAATACTATACTTTTCTTAAAAGATTCTCTGCTTACTCCATCAAAGCAAACATTGAACACGATTAGGTAATACAATGCAGCATACACAGTTGATGCTATTCCGGCTACAAGTGCATACATTACTACTAGTTCGATAAATGGCCAGATAAATACGAAATATCCAATATCGTATCCAAATACTGGTTCATATATTACAAACTGAGTGCTATTAAAACATAGCAACGCTTTTTCTAAAATAAATCCAGATGTAAATATTGCTACCAAGATTGCTACTATAAAAGCTATAGATTTTTGTGGTAATTTTGGCATTTCCTTTTTCTCATCTGCAAAGAACGATTTCAAACCTTCTTTTACTCTTGATGTTGTTATATACATTACTCCAAATACTATTAAAAAATTAAGCGCAAATGTTATAACTATATTTTTAAAATTTTGCCAAAATATTGGAATATAATTTTCTCCAATTTCTTTTATTTCTAAGTATTCTCCTCTTTGTATTATATATATTATTACCAAAGCTATTGCTAATACTATCAATACTAAGTTTCTTCTTATTTTATTTTTTGTTTTTTTAGTATCATTTTTTTCTTCTGGTTTTGTTTCAATATTTTTTACTTCTTTTTCTTCCACTTTTCTCCCTCCTTCCTTTAGATTAAGGCTTTTACAAAATCTTTACTATTAAAGATTTCCATATCATCTATTTGTTCGCCAACACCTATAAATTTTACTGGCACTTTATTCTCATTTACAATTCCTATAACAGCTCCGCCTTTTGCTGTGCCATCTAGTTTTGTTAAGATTAATCCTGTTATATCAACTGTTTCTTTAAATGCTTGTACTTGTGATATTGCATTTTGACCTGTTGTTGCATCTAATACCATTAATACTTCTTCTGAAGCTTCTGGCAATTCCTTGTCTATTACTCTTTTTATTTTTACCAATTCGTCCATTAAATATTTCTTATTATGCAATCTTCCTGCTGTATCGCAAATTAATACATCTGCATCTTTTTGCTTCGTTATTTGTATCGCTTCATACACTACTGATGCAGGGTCAACACCTTCTTGTCTTTTTACAATATCGCATCCTGCACGGTTTGCCCAAATTTCTAGTTGTTCTACTGCTGCTGCTCTAAATGTATCAGCTGCTGCAACAACAACCTTTTTCCCATCTTTTTTTAATCTATTTGCTATTTTGCCAATCGAAGTGGTTTTACCTACTCCATTTACTCCTACAACTAGTATTACAGAAGGATGAGTTTTTAAGTTTAATTCTTTATCTGTTGCATCAAATATCTCTTGAATCTCTTCTCTTAACGCTTCTTTTACCTCTTCTGCTTCTTTTAAATTTTCTTTTTTTATTTTATTTCTCAAATTTTCTATAATTTTTGTAGAAGTTACTACTCCCACATCTGACATTATCAAGGCTTCTTCTAATTCTTCTAATAGCTCTTCATCAGCTTTTCTAAATGTGCTGAATATATTATTCATTTTTTCATCAAATGAATTTTTCGTTTTACTTAGGCCTTGTTTTAATTTATCAAAAAATCCCATAAAAAGTCCTTTCGCTTTGTTTACATTATTTTTTTGTATTTTAATACTAGTATATTATACCTTAAAGGCAAAAGAATTTCAACGGATTTTTTTTAATTGATAAAATACTATAAAATAGCTTTTATAGAGCAAAAAAAAAGAGTACCGAATTTACGGTACCCTTCCAATAAGCTTAGACTAGCCTTTCCATCTTTTCTACAAAAAAATGGTCCATGCCTTGAGACAAAGCAAGGCTCTGAATTTCATTCGAGGTCGTTACCAATCTCAAATGCTTTCCTTCGGTCCAGAGCCGGCAGCAAAGAGATACTACTCCAATGCTACGGTCTTTTGGGCACCACTTTGGTTCAGAGAACAGAGTCTCCTGTTTTCTTGTCATCCTTATTAGGTTAACAATGTTCGTTCTGTACAGCCCCAAAAGTACTTCTTCAGCTCTTGGGTTTCTCTCTGAGATTTTTTCTATCTCTGAGATACAAAACAGTGGCATAAAAATCTTAATGTCCTGGCTTACAATCCACTGCCATCCTTTGCTGATGATTGCTCCCGTCTCTATGACGATAACCTCATCATCAACTACATTTTTGGCTTCCTTCTTTGCTTTTTTATTAGACTGCGCCAATTCCAATAACTTCCTGTAATTCTCTGGCCTTTTAAAATAAGTTTTGCACAATCTTTGTAAATAGACTATGCTGTAATCTAGCAACTCACTTACCTCTTGCCAAGTTGCTCCTGACCGAATAATTTTAATAGTCTTTACTGCTAACGTTGTTTTATTTGCGTGCTTTTTTGTACTGAACCCAAAAAGTTGGACAGTATAAATTAGGCTACTAACATGGAATGTT
>USEX01000010.1 GCA_900553755.1 uncultured Clostridium sp. | reverse complement strand
AGCACAAAAAATATGGCATGTAAAAATTAATTTACACACCATATAATACACCATCAAGCCTAAAATTTATCAAGCCCATGCACCATATCTTCTACTATTTCCTTTTCAAGGCTCAAGTATCAAAGCCACTACTGCGGACTAACTAAGCACGGACGGAAGCTGCGGGTGGCATTGGTACCTCCGCTATAACGGTAGAATGCAAACACTCCTGCAGGGTCCCAATTGAAAGCATGACCACCGCGTACGAACACAGGGTCCGACTCCGTAACAAAGCTCGAGTAGTCGCCGTCCCAGCTCGTGCTGCCCTCTGAGTTCATTGATGTTTCATACATAGCATCTCCATATTTGCTATCATCATAAGCATCATAGCTTTCATAATACTTGGTATCTATATTTGTGAAATTATAATAGTTTCCACTTGATTTTTTGCTACTTAATACTGCTGCTACATATTCCCATGCTCCTCCTGCCATATCATATACTCCATATACATTTCCTGTTGTACTTGCATTTTTTGCTTCTGTTGTATTATATTTATAGACATTTGGATCATTATATGTTGTTGTTGAATAGTCTTGGCTCTTTCCACATAATCCTGTTATTGGTGAATAATATATTGTTCCATTGTAATCCTTGTTGTTCCAATATGGATTGTTATATACTGCACTATTTTTTCCGTATTGGCTTCTACTTAAATAGGCTACTGCTCCCCATTCTGTATTTTTCATCATATGTGAATCTATGTTGGTTGTTCCTTCTAATGAGTTTCCTGTTGTTGTTATGTTTTTACATACTGTAAATATTTCTCCTACACTTATTGCTCTCCAACTTGTTACATTTGGTTTTACTCTTACTTTAAAACTTGTATTAGTCCAACTATCTCTTCCGTAATTGGCTAATTGGTCTTCACTTGGGTTTTCTACTACTATTGTACTACTACTACTTGCCTCATATTTTGCTACCCATATTCCACTTAATTCTCCGAAGCCTCCATTTCCTGCATTTGTAAATGCTGGATGCACTACCCAACTTCCTGGTGTTGGTGTTGTATTTGTTATTTCTGTTGTTTCTCCTATTGGTTTATTTGTTTTTCCTTCTAGGAATTTTATTTGTATTGTTGATGCTGTACTACTTCTTGTTGGCACTTGGTATGCGTATCTTGGTATCCATACCCAATAGCAATCGTTTCCGCCTCCTGTAGTTTTTACGTTTGCCCATTTATTTACGCTTGCTGTGTAATCGTACCAATCACTTGGTGGCACATCGTCTAATCTTGTTCCATCGCTTATTAAGTATGGGCTACTTTCTGTATTCCATGTTACAAAATAACTATTTTGTACATTAAATCCTTTTATATCTGGCTCATTTGCTACAGTTGTAAATGTTGGCCAGTTTTCTTTATTTGTGTATAATTCTGTTATTGGAATTTCGTATCCTGCTGTTGTTTTTATTCCTTTTATTGTTTTACCATCTGATTCATATTCTACTGTTCCATACTTTTCCAATGTTGTTTTTAATTCACTATATGTTATCTTTCCTCCATTTAGCATTTGTATCTCTGTTATGTCTAATTGGGCTTTTTCTTTTACTTCTGCTATCTCTGTTTTAGTTTTGCTCTCTTTACTTCTTGTTAAAATTCCTTCATTTCTAAATAATAAATTCAAACTTACTCCTGCTAAAATCAATAGAACTACTATTGTTACTATTAATGCAACCAATGTAATTCCACGTTTTTCTTTAAGCATTGCAAAGTTTAAACTGCTGTTTTTACTTTTCGCTCTGTTGGTTAAATTTTCTCTCATTTTACACATTCTCCTTTTGTTTTTTCGCCATCTATTGGTTCTTTTTACTTCGTTAAGTTATATACTTAAACGAAGTAATTTTCTAAAATTATAATAGCACTAAAATCCTTCTGTGTCAACAAAAAAGAGCTATATTATAATGACATATTATTTAATTATTTTCAATATCATTGTGCATTTTTGAGCATTTTGTTGTGCAAATTTTGAGTAATCTGGTGTGCACTTTTTGACTTTATTTGGGTTCTATCTTCCCCCGATTTGAATATACATTATAACAACTTGTCAAATTCCAATTATACATAGGAGGCAGAAATTGGTCATAAAATCTATCTCTAAAAATCATATAATCAAAATACTTATTGCTATTTTAATAATATTTTTAGTAGTTTCTAGTATTATATTCATTTTTTATCAAAAACAGGATACAGAAACTGATATTCCTTTAAAACTTAATGCTGAACAAGCTGAAAACATTGTGAATGATTCCGTCGAAATTACAGAAAAGGAGTCGAATTCATACATAAAATGGGTAGATTTTAAAGGCACTTCGACCGCTCTTTACAAACTTGCAAAATTAGATATAGATTCTCATGTAAAAGACGAAGCTGTAAAATTTAATTGGATCGAACTTATGGCATACCTTGGATGTAAATATGGTGGAGATTTTTCAAGATTCAAACAATCAGATTTAGATTCTTTAATTTCTAAAATTAAAAATGGCACCACAATGGAAGAACTTTCAAAAGATTATAAATTATATAAATATTATTATGAGAGCTATGATGCTATATTTCATGAATATATTGGAAATTATACTATACAAGGAGCCGATAAAACTTACAAAACTCAGTACGGTATAAAGGTATTCTCCCCAATTGCTAAGGGTTACAGCTTTAGCCACTATAAGGATTTCGGCTCTTCGCGTTCATACGGGTATAAAAGAGTTCACCTTGGCAATGATTTGCTTGGAAGTATTGGTACTCCTATTATTGCCGTTGAATCTGGATACGTAGAAGCCATTGGCTGGAATCAATACGGTGGTTGGCGTGTTGGAATTAGAAGTTTTGATAAGAAACGTTATTACTACTATGCTCATTTGCGAAAAGACCACCCATATGCTAAAAATTTGCAAGAGGGTCAAATTGTGTGTGCTGGTGATGTTATCGGCTATTTAGGAATGACAGGTTACAGTTCACATGAAAATGTAAATAATATAAATATTCCTCACTTACACTTTGGATTGCAGTTAATCTTTAACGAAGTTCAAAAAGAAGGAACTAACCAAATTTGGATAGATGTATATCAGATTATTGAGTTTTTGCATCGCACCAGCAGTTCCACCGTGTATATGGCTTATCCTGACTCTAACGATTTAGAAAGAAAATTTGATATGATGATTGAAGAATAGAATTTGCATTTTGGCTTATTTTCTTGTATAATTTTATCTATGAGAAAATTAATTGTAAATAGTAAATATAATGGAAAAAAATTGAATACTGTTTTATTAAGTGAATTTGATGGATTAACCACTAGTTCACTTTATAAAGCGTTACGAAAAAAAGATATTAGAATAAATGGTGTAAAAACAAATCAAAACGTAGCTGTTTATGAAGGTGATGAAATAACAATTTTTATCACTGATGAATATTTATTCAAAGCTTCTATAATCACAAAGGATTCTATAATACACGAAGATGAAAATATTCTTGTTGCAAATAAGCCTGCTGGTATTGAGGTTACTGGCGATAATTCTTTTAGTAGCCTATTAAGCGTTTTTCTTGGCTATACCGTTTTTCCTTGTCACAGGCTTGATAGAAACACTTCTGGGCTTGTGTTGTTTGCCAAAAACGAAACGGCTTTAAACATACTTTTTGATAAGTTTAAAAATCATGAAATAGAAAAACATTATATATGTGAGGTATATGGAATTCCTAAAGAAAAACATAAAATTCTAACAGATTTTCTATTTAAAGATAACAAAAAATCAATTGTATATATTAGTAATGTTCCTAAAAAAGGATATGTAAAAATAATTACAGAATACACAGTTTTATCTTCAAATAAATCTGCCAATACTAGTAAATTAGAGGTTATACTTCATACAGGTAGAACTCACCAGATTAGAGCTCATCTTGCTTATTATGGTTACCCTATTCTTGGTGACGGAAAATATGGTAATAATGAGGCTAACAAAAAATTTAAGATGAAGAAACAAGAATTAACTAGCTATTCGCTAAAATTTAATTTTACTTCTCCATCTGGTATTTTAGAATATTTAAGTGGCATGGAAATACATCTATAGCTATAGTGCTTGGTTTATTCCCAAAGCCACTATTTCTTTCATATTTTCGATTAGCTCATCAATTTCTTTTGGCGTAACAATCATATTGTATTTTCCCACATTCAAAGCTTCTTTTATTTGTTCATAATTATCTGTATCTTTTAACTTATTTAAAGCATCGTTGGACATGGCCTTTTGTTGCAAATCCTCAATAAAAATTCGTATACAATCATTTGTTATAGAGGCTAAGTCCACAACAGTAGGAATTCCTAGCGCTACAACTGGTATTCCCAGCGTTTTTTCGCTTATTTCTTTTCTTGTATTTTCCACCCCTGCTCCAGGAACAATCCCCGTATCTGAAAGTTGTATAGAGCTGCTTATTCTTTCTATATTTCTAGAAGCCAGCGCATCTATTACTATAAGCATTTTAGGTTTAACATTATCCACAATTCCTTTTAATATTTCCATTGTTTCAATTCCTGTTATTCCTAATACTCCTGGCGCTATAGCAGAAACCGGCCTTGTATCCTCTGGCATTGCTTTTGGCATGTACTGCAAAATGTGCCTGGTTACTTCTATTTCTGGAACAACTTTTGGCCCCAATGCATCTGGAGTAACATATATATTTCCTAACCCTACTACCAAAATATCGTCCACATCTGTAATATGCTTATTTATAAGATTGCGCAATTCATTAGCTAGCACATTTGCAACCTTCTCTATTTCTTCATGTTGAATTGTTTTTATGTTTTTTATATCCAAAGTAACATAGGTTCCTTGTGGCTTGCCTATTGCCTGCTCTCCATTTTCATTTACTATATTAACTCTGCCTATCTTTATATTTTCCGCTTCGTCTTCTTCAGCTTCTATTCCATCAACATTTGTGCTAATATTATTCGCTTTCTTATATATTTCATTTCTTTCATCTGCTAAATCTGTTCTAAAATTATACATAACTAAAATCTCCTTAATTTTATTATGTACTTATTTTATCCAGATTTTCCTAAATTATACGTTTGCACATTTGCATAAAATTGTTTCTAAGCCCAAATATGCATCAATATTGCCCAATTTTGAGTTGTAATCCAAATTTATGAATTCCTGTAATATTTCTCTTAATTCACTTTCCTTAAAATATTTTGATTGCATTATGTATTTTGAAACTAGGAAAGTTTGGTTTGGCTTTAAGTTTAAGCTCTGAGCCACATTCTTATTTCCATTTATCGCTAACTTTGTAAAATATAGCTTTTTAAAATGGTTATACAATGTTATTAATATTTTTTGTATTGGTTCTTTGGCGTATATCAAATTTTTAAGCACCTTCAAAGCTTGCTCTATATTTCTTTTTCCCAAATTATCTGTTAAATCAAATATTACACTATCTAATTGTTTTATTGCTAGAAGGTCTATGCTTTTAGTTGTAATAGTTCCTCCTTGACCTGCATATTCTATTTGTTTTCTTATTTCGTTTATTAAATCCTGCATATTAGTGCCACAAGATTCCACAAAGTAACGCAATGTAGGTTCATCTACATTTACTTTATACGCATTGCAAATTGCTTTTAATTTTTTCACTATCTCTGGCAGCTTCAATTTTGAAAATTCGTGCACAGTTCCATCTTTCTCTATTACCTTGTATAATTCGTTCTTTTCCACTTCATCTTCAACAAAAATTATTATAACAGATTCTTTAATCATTTCTATATTTTCATCTATATATTCTGCTATTTTTGATACATTTTTATTTTCTCCAGAGCTTGCTCCTTTTTTGCCTCGTGTTTGCTTCTTAAATAATTGAGAATCTTTTACTAATATCAATTTTTTAGGATATCCAAATGCTGGTGTTTCTATATCTGATATTATATTTTGCACATTGGTGCTGTCTAAATTTATAAAGTTTATTCCATTTATTTTTTCGCCAAATTCTTTAAGCAATTTAGACAAAGAATTCTCTAATAAATATTTTTCTTCTCCATATAATAAATATAATGAATCCATATTTGCATATCCTCTCTATTTATTTTTCTGTAATAATTCTAAAAACTTCTGCTACACTCCAAGCTTGTGCAAATGCTCCTCTGGCTTTATATGGTGGTTCAGAATCATATATCTCACTAATGCTGCCAATTGTAGAATTATTTTCCATCTCCTCAAAAAATGTGTTTTTGGTGTTTTGTATTAACCTTTTTAATTCGTTTTTATATAGTTCTCTATCTTCTTTAACTTTAGTATTTTTTATAAAGTTCTTCATTCCATCATAATATAGACCTAATAGCCATGGCCAAGTAATGCCTTGATGGTAGCTAGAATCTCTTTTTACGCTGTTTCCTTCATATATGCTTACATATCCAGGTTCATCTTCTGCTAAAGTTTTTAAGCCATAATTATTTAGTAATTTACTCTCAACTGTTTGCAATATATTTTTTGCTAGTTCTGACCCACTATCTACTACAGTATGTGATAAACTAATTGCAAATAGTTGGTTTGGCCTTACTTTTGAATCTCCCAACACATCATACAAGCATTTTTTATCGTTGTTAATAAATTTTAAATTAAACGACTCCTTTACTTTATCTGCTAGCTCATAATATTGTAAAGCTTCCCTTTTATCAACAAATTTTTCTGTTAATTTTCCCATTATTTCTAGTGCATTGTACCATAAAGCATTAATCTCAACATTTTTTCCGTTTCGTGGTGTAATTGCTTTATCTCCTATTTTTACATCCATCCATGTTATTTGTGTATGGTCATTTCCGGTTGATATTAGGCAATCTTTGTCCATATATATATCATCGCCATCAACATCTATTTTATGCGAATATGCATCTATTATCTTAATCATGATTGTGTATAGTTTTTCTTTTACAAATTTATAATCATTTGTATATTTTAAATATTTATACACTTGTTCAAAAAATAGCAAAGAACCATCTGCACTATTGTATAAAGGCCTATTATCATATCCAGAGTATCCATTAGGAACTAACCCAAATTTCATATCTCTTATATTTGTTAATAGCACTTCTTTTGCTAGCTCATACCTTTTAGTTAATAGCAGTAAGCCCTCAAATGAAATTAAACTATCTCTGCCCCAATCTAGGAACCATGGATATCCTGCAATTAATGTGTGTAAATTAAAGCTTGGTCTGTTTACAACAAAATTATCTGCTGCAATAACTAATGCTTGTCTTAGCTTTTTATCCTTTTGGTCTAGAGTACCATTTATTAAATGTGTATCATATACCAATTCGCTTAGTCTTTTTACTTCTCTATTTATTACGTCTATTGCATCAATTTCATCAATATTTTCTTCCAAAGAGCAGACAAAAGTAATATCTTTTTCTTCATGAGGATAAATATTAATATTATATACTCCTGGTACTGTATGATTTTCTGTCGCCGTAAAGCCTCTTTCCGCTTCTTTTTCGTAATACATATTGTAAAAAGTATCATCCACATGTTTCATATATTTGCCTTCTGAGCAATTAATATAAATTGGTGTATGCGAATTTCCATCTATAGTTATTTTCACTTTATTATTATAATGAATCTGTTTTACATCAAATTTGTGGTTTGTATTAGTACAGTGAAAATCCCTAAAGTTCACAATCGGTGCTAGTGTAAGCTTAGCCTTTGAATTCTTGCTAACAACTCTATATAATATAGTTACCGTATTTTCACCGTATTTCATACATATGAATTTTTTAATTTCTATATCTTCTACTTGATACGTGTATATTGGAATATATTCTTTTTTAAAGTCTACCATGTATCTAAAGCCTTCTGATATTTCACCATTGCACACATTAGAATATAAATTATATTGCTTCTCGCCTATTTCTATGCTTTCATCCACTTTTGATAACACCAAAAATCTTCTACCTGGAGGTGTTAATGGGGCCACTAATAGCCCGTGATATTTACGTGTATTTACTCCAATAATACTTTGGCTTGCAAACCCACCAATTCCATTCGTAATCAGCCATTCTCTGTTTAATTGTTTCTTTAGTTCTTCACTAATTTCATTATATTTCATCCACTGTACCTCTTATATTATTTTTTTGTTTTGCTTTTCTTTTCACTTTTTCTTATCGATTCTACTCTATCATTATATTTTTCTAAGAACTTGCTTGTCCTATTTTTAGAGCTTTTTGATTTTTTTCTCTTTACATATTGCATACTGTTATTTTTCTTCAATTTTTTCTTTGTTTCTTTTACTTTAGAATCCAATTTTAAAAATTGAGGATTGTTTTGCATATCATTAAACACTAAATCGTCGCATATTAATTGAATTATTGCTGTAGCAATTGCATCTGGATTGTGCCTTATTGCATCATTTTCTACTGTAGATAGATTTCTTTGTATTAGTTTTACGCCCATTCCTTTTACATTGCTTGTATCTTGATCTACTAATTCGCAACCCTCTTTATTGTATTTTCTAACAAACTCTGGAACTATTTCGCCTGTGTCATATATACAATAATCTATAATTCCTTTTCCAGCATGGTCTATAATAGTTTTTATATGGTCAGCTAAAGAATAGTTGTCTGTTTGTCCAAATTCTGTCATTATATTGCTTACATACACTTTAAAGGCCTTTGATTCTCTTATTGCTTTTGATACTCCCGGAACTAGCAAGTTTGGTATTACGTTTGTATACAAGCTTCCTGGTCCTATTACAATTGCATCCGCTTCGTTTATAGCCTCTATTACTCCAGGTGTCACTTTGCAATTTGTAGGATATAAATAAATTCTGCTTATTTTACTTATTCTTTCATTTACTATTTGAGGAATCTTTTCTTTGCTTTCTATTACTGTTCCGTCTTCAAGTTCTGCACAAATATCTACTTTATCTAATGTCACTGGTAATACTTTTCCTATCATATTTAGTACATTGCTACTAGCCTCTATTGATTTTGTAAAATCTCCTATTGTTTGTTGCATTGCATTAAAATACAAATTACTAAAACTTGTTGTTTCATTTCTGCTAGTTTGAACTTCTGTATTCATTAAATCTCTCATTTTATCTTCGTTTATAGATAGTGCAATCAAGCTATCTTTTATATCATTTAATGGAGTTGTATTTTCACCATAATTTGAAACGGTAACTATTGCAGTAATATTATCTGTATAATTTTTTAGCCCTCTCAAAACAGTATTTAATCCAGAGCCTCCTCCTATTACCACTACTTTGGGACCTTGATTATATACTTTTTTATTAAATATTAGTGAGTGTACTTGTTCTTTGCCATTCAAATCTCTTGTATCGGTTTCCTGCACTAGCAATTCTAATGTTCTTCTTTGTATGCATATTATGCTAACCACTGCAAATGTGAAGCCTACTGTAAAGCTTAATATTATTTTTGCTAATTCTGCAAAGCTTAATTCTTTTGCAATAAGTACTTTTGCTACTCCATAGCACACCAAACCTATTCCTATTAGCATTAATAGCAACCATCTTTTCATTTTTGTACTTGATTTAAACCACTTAAAAAAATCTTTCACTTTCTTTACTCTCCTATTACTTCTATTTCTAGTTCTATTCTTTTTCCAAATTTGTTATAAACTTCGTCTTTTACTTTTTTTACTAATTCTATAACATCATTTGCTGTTGCATTTCCTTTGTTTACTATAAATCCTGCATGCTTTTTTGCTACTTCCGCTTCTCCAATTTTTGCGCCTTTTAATCCACATTGGTCTATAAGTTGAGCCGTTATAAAATCTTCTCCTCTTTTAAATGTGCTACCAGCATTTGGAAATTCTAATGGTTGTTTTTCTTTTCTAGCTTCTAAATTAGCATTCATTTTATCTTCTATTTCTTTTTTATCTCCATATTTTAGCCTTAATTTTGTGCTAATAATTACAGCTTTTTTATTTTGAAATATGCTATATCTATATTTAAATTCATGTTCTTTATTATTGATTGTTTTAATTTCATTATCTTCTAAATCTATGTAAGTTGTTTCTTCCACAAAATCTTTAAATTCACTGCCATATGCACCAGCATTCATTCTAATGGCTCCGCCTATTGTTCCTGGTATTCCTGATGCAAACTCAAAACCGCTTATTCCTTCTTGCAGTAATATTTTTGCAAGTTTTGCATTAAGCATTCCTGCTTCTACGTCTACAATTGCAAAATCATTTTGTTTTGTAATTGTATATTTACTTGTTTTTATTTGTAATACTATACCTCTAACTCCATTATCTTTTACTAGTAAATTACTACCATTTCCAATTACATAAATTGGAATATTATTTTCCTTTGCTGCTTTTAGAGTCTGCTCTATGTCATTTAGAGTTTTAGCCTGCACAAATATATCTGCATTACCACCAATTTTAAATGTGGTATGCTTACTCATTGGTTCATTAAATTTTATGTTTTCTTTTGGTATATTTATATTAATATCCATAAACTTTTCCTCTCTAGGCGTTAGCTTTACGCCTTTTTAAGCCATTTATAAAACCAAGAATAAAATTTCTATTTGTATATATACAGTATATTAAAACTATTATAAATACTACAATGTTTAAAGCCATATTATTTATATAATATGATACTATTGTTCCTGCTAATAATATCCAAAATAGTATATTAAACTCTTCTTTTAATTTTATATATTCTCTTAATCTAATACGCCTATATACATATACTATCCAGTTTGAGAAAAGTGTTGCTACTGATGCAGCATATATCCCAAATTTGGGTATGAATATAAAGTTGAGTAACACATTTATAACAGCAGCTCCTACAGTTGTATTTCCCATTATTTTTGTATTCTTGTATGCTGTAAATATTCCCCCATAAAAGTTCGACATGTTTGTGTAATAGATTGATAAGGTTAGTATTGGTATATATAAATAAGCTTCATTGTAGCTAGAATTTACAAGCCTTGAAAATACAAGTGGCATTATTGCAATAAGCCCTAATACGATAGCTTTTAAAAATACTTTCACATCCTTATAGATGCTATTATAATATGCTTTTTTATTGTCTTCTTTTAATATTCTAGCAGCAGATTCTTTCCATGCAGTTGAGAAAAATCCATAGCATGTGTAAATTATGTTTGGAAATTTATTTGCTATAGAATATATTCCATTTGCACCACTTCCAGACATTGCTGTTAGCATTAACCTATCTGATAAGCTAATAATGATCCATGATATATTATTAGGAACCAATGGCACAGAATATCTTACCATCTGGCTTAATGTTTTTCTGCTTAGTGATTTTTTATTTATGTATTTTTTAACTTTTAATTGTTTTAGCACTATTATTGCTGTTGCAGTATTTGCTATTGTGTTTGATAGCAATAATCCATTTACTCCCATTTTAAGTGGTAATATAAATATTATATTTAATATTATTGTGCTTGCTCCCAAAATGAAGTTTGATAAAGAGTATAGCTTTATCTTTCCTTCGCCTCTAGATAAGCAGTTGCTTAAATTCAATAGCACATTAGAGATTACAAATGCAATGAATAGCGCACCATATTGATATTTTATAATTGCCATTACTATACCAGCAATTACTGTGAATGCTATTGTTCCAAATATCATGTAAAATGCTGTTGCCGTTATTACTTTTTTTCTTTGTTTTACTGTTTCTGCATCTATTAAGAATCTAAACATAGATTCTTCCATTAATAATGTAACTATTGGTAATAAAAACACCGATAATGCGACCATAAAATCATAAGAGCCGTATTGTTCTGGGCTAAGCTTATCTGTGTATAGTGGCAATAGCAAGAATGATATTACCTGTGTGCTTAGCTTGCCTATTGCTATTATTATGGTGTTTTTTAATAATTGTTTTTTCTGATTCATTTATCTCTTCCTTTGATTTTTTTAGAATCTTATTTTCGGTTATAATTTTATCAATACCAGAGCCTTATGTCAATAGCTCTAAATATTTAAAAAGGCAATAAAATCAGTGTTTATTGCCCTTTTTATATCTTCTAAATCTATTTTATTACTTTTATAATTTTATTATTTTTTATTTTTTTCCATCCAGTCTTTGCCGTCTACTATTCTAGCTGCTAACATGGATGCGCTTGAATCACCTATTACATTTAATAATGTAGCTTGTGGATCTATTATTGTAGCAATTATCGTTAATATTGGTAATGCTGCTACTGGGAATCCCATCATTGTTAATATCATCATTTCTGAAATTGTACCACCACCAATCGGAACAGCTGTTACAAGCAAGTTCGCAATTAATGCCACTATAATTACTTGCCCTATTCCAGGATTTGTTCCAAATAAGCAAACTAAAAACATTATTTTAAATACAGAACCTATAATTGATCCATCTTTATGGAAGCTAGTTCCTAGTGGTATCATTGTTTCTGCAATATCGTCAGAAACGCCTATATTTTTAGATGCTTGTGAATTTACTGGTATTGAAGCTGCTGATGAGCAAGTTGCAAGTGATGTGATTGTTGCTGGAATTATATTTTTCCAGAATGCAATTACTCCTTTTTTGCCTCCTGCTATTAAAGCATATAATGAATACACTATTACATAATATAATATTGCTACTACAGTATATACAACAAATGTTTTTAAATATCCTACAGCGATTGTGCTTCCAAATGTTCCTATTAATGATGCAAAATAGCATCCTAACCCTATCGGAGCATAATACATTGTAATATTTACAAATTTCATTACTATTTCATAAGCAGAATCAAGAAATTTCTCCACAGGTTCCGCTTTTTCTCCTGCCATTTTCATAGCAATTCCAAATAATAGCGAGAATACTATTAATGCAATTATATTATTTTTTGATAATAATTTTGAGAAATCGTTTACTGTAAGAGCATCTACTGTTCTTGCTAATATTGTTTGGTCATCTTCTTCTGCGGTTTCACCTGATTCTTCTTGAAGAGATGCTTTTATTAATTCTCCATCATCAGTATTTACTAATTTTATTGGATATGTAACGGCAATTCCTACAATTACTGCTACTAATGATGTTACAATAAACATTGTAATTATTGTGAACATTATTTTTCCTAGCCTTTTGGGCTGCTTCATTTTTGAGATTGAGGTTGTAATACTCAAGAATATTAATGGTACAATTATAATGAACATTAAATTTAGAAAGATATCCCCAAGTGGGCTTAGAACTGCTGCTTTTTCTTTAAATACTATCCCTACGATAGCGCCAATTATTATTGCAGCTAGAAGTATAATAACTGACTTGTAAGTTTTTAAAAAGTTTTTCATAATACTTTCTCCTTTTTATAAAGAAGCGTTATTAAGGAAATATAATTATATCTCCTAATTCGTATATGATTATATACTTATTTCTATTCTATTTCAATAATAATTTTTAAGAACTTAATTATTTGTTTTCTATTTGCTATAATTATTATTTTAGAAGTAAATAAAATAACCCCGGACCTCATAGGTTTCCAGAGTCTTGAGCTACTGTATAAAGTATAATATAACTCATTAATTCTTGTCAATTTCAATCTTTTAATCTTGGTAATCTTCTTCTCCATCGGTTTCATCATATTCAAATTCGTATGCGTCTATTGGTTTACTTACTCTATTTCTTTTTGGTTTTACTGTTGGAGTACTAATATTTTCGTCTGCTTGCACATTTGCATTTTTTTCCCTTCTCTCTTGCCTTTCTTGCATCTCTCTTTCTTTTCTATCTATTCTTTTTATTTCCTGTTCTTTTTCTTCCTTCTTATTTTGCATTTGCTTATTTATCATGCAATTTGCCTTTTCTATTAAATCTGGAATGTAATCAAATAATCTATCAAGACACGAATTATGATCTACTGGCAATAATTTTACCGAATTTTGTGATACTACTAAAAATGCAACTGGTGAAATATTTACTCCTGCTCCACTACCTCCTCCAAATGGCAATTTATACTGTACTTGCTCTTCCTTTTCTTTTTTAGTGTATTCGTCTATTGTTTCTCCTTTAAATTCACTACCTCCTGCTGCAAATCCAAATCCCACTTTTGAAATTGGTATTATAACCACATTATTTGACGTTTCTATTGGCTCCCCTATTATTGTATTTACATCAATCATATCTTTTATGCTATTCATAGCTGTATTCATAAGGTTTTCTATTGGATGTTCGCTCATTTTTATCACTTCTCCTCTTTTTCTCTTTTTTAATTAAAAATATTATATAAATAATATGTACCATTTTTGCTGTAATTATACAATTTAGGTTAATTTTATATAAATTTTTATTTTCATATATTGGCACAATCTCATATTTATACCTTTCACTAATCTCCGCTTCCTTAAGCTTTTTAGCTACCACATGCGGTAATATATTTGATATAACTATTGCTATAATTCCAACAAGATATGAAGTAATAATACAATCTTCTAATCCCACATTTATATTCAAGTCTAACTTTTCCAATACAATGCTGATTTTTTTAAATTCATCTCTTATCTTCTTATTATCTAAAAATATTTTTGCAACCTTCTCTGCTTCCTTTCCCATCTTAATATTATTTTCTTCTACCTTTAATTTTCCCTTTACATATTCCTTTGCCATTAAATTTTTATGTATTTTAATCTTTAGCCATGTAAGATTTAAAATAACAAAAGATACAACTATAAAGAAATTTTTATTGTTTTTTTCCTTATTAATATTTTGAACATTAAAGTTTTTTATATCAATTTTTAGTTTGGATATTAAGATTAATATAAAAATTATAAAAGCTGTAGCTATTATAAACATTATAAAATATTTAAAAAATACTAGCATTATATTTTCCTTCCTTTTTCTGGAATAATATAATACTAGTATTTACTTTTTTTGATATTTTAAACATTATTTTACTGTACTTTATTATGTTTTTGTACTGATATATCTCCAAATATTTCATCCTGTGATGTTACAACTTTGTTTCTTCTTGATAATTCTAATAAGCCCGAAAAAGCAGTTATAACTTCTTCTTTCTCACATTTATTTAAAGAAAATAATGCATTAAATACAAATTTAGGCTTTTTTATTAATTCTTTTAACATCTCTTTTACTTTGCTAGCAACTGTGTATGTGTCTGTTATTGCTATTTTTTCTATATTTTTAGCATTTTCATTAATTTTCTGTGTATTTCTTTCTAATAGTTGTTTGTATACACTCACTATATTTTCTTCGTTATATTGATTTTCTTTTAATTCCTGTTTGGATAATTTTATATTTTCAGGAGCTTTGTAATATCTAACACCGCTTTCTTCATACATCTGTCTTAGTTTTTTTGTTATTTCTTTATATTTTTTATATTCTATAATCCTATGCAATAACTCTTCTGCAGAAATTTCTTCTTCCTCTTCTACATTTTTAGGAAGAATGCTCTTTGATTTTATGTAGATTAGTGTTGAAGCCATAACCAAAAATTCACTTGTTATTTCCAGATTCATTTCTTCCATTTTTTTGATATATTCAATATATTGGTCTGTAATTTCTGATAATTTTACATCACAAATGTTCATTTTATTTTTATCAATTAAATGTAATAATAAATCAATTGGTCCTTCAAAATTTTCTATTTTTATTGCATATTTATTTGTTTCTAGTGTTAAAATATTTTGCATTTTTAGCTCCTTTAACTCTTAATTGCTAGCTTCTTTTATTGCTTCTGTTATACTTTCTTTCATATAACCTTTTTTAGCTAAATATTGTTTTACTCCATCTTCATCCATCAAATTTATTTTCTTAATAGCAATTTTTCTGGCTGATTCAAACTCATATTCAACTAGTTCTTCTTTATTTTTTATTATATAATCATCTATTAGATTTCCTTGAATTCCTTTTGATGATAGCTTATATTTTATCTCTTTTATAGATAAATTGTTTAAAGCTTTAAATTCATTTACAGCTCTCTCTATATAATTATTATCATCTATGTATCCATTCTCTTCTAATTCTTCAATTATATCATTTAGCATTTGACTATCTATTGTATTATAAAACTTATTCTTTACTTCTTGTTTGCTTCTTTTTTTATACAAGACATACTTTAATACTTTAGACTTTTCTTTATCAAATTCTTCTATTGTATACACGTATATTACTCCTCATCTTCTAGTGGTTCTTCGGCTTCTTCTACTGCTTCATCATCCAAGCTTTGTTCAAATGCTTTATTGAAATTTGCTCTAACTTTTTGCTCTATTTCATTCATTATTTCTGGATTTTCTTCCAAATATCTCTTAGCATTTTCTCTTCCTTGACCAATTCTAGTTCCGCTATAGCTAAACCAAGCACCACTTTTTTCTACTATATCCAAGTTTACTGCTAAATCTAATATATTACCTGATTTTGATATTCCTTTTCCATATACTATATCAAATTCAGCCTCTCTAAATGGTGGAGCAACTTTATTTTTTACTACCTTTACTTTTACTCTACTTCCAATTGCTTCTCCATCTTGTTTTAGGTTTTCTGTTCTTCTAATATCCAATCTTACAGATGAGTAGAATTTTAATGCTCTTCCTCCTGGTGTTGTTTCTGGATTTCCAAACATTATTCCTACCTTTTCTCTTAATTGATTGATAAATATAATAACTGTATTTGATTTATTAAGTACACCTGCTAATTTTCTTAATGCTTGAGACATTAATCTTGCTTGTAATCCAACATGAGCATCACCCATATCTCCATCTATTTCTGCTTTTGGTGTTAATGCAGCAACAGAATCGACTACTATTATATCTATAGCACCGCTTCTAACTAAAGCTTCTGCTATTTCTAATGCTTGCTCACCTGTATCTGGTTGAGATACTATTAAATCATCTATATTTACACCTAAGTGCTTGGCATATACTGGATCAAGTGCGTGCTCTGCATCTATAAATGCAGCCTCTCCACCTAATTTTTGTGTTTCTGCTATCATGTGTAATGCTAATGTAGTTTTTCCAGAAGATTCTGGACCAAATACTTCTATTATTCTTCCTTTAGGAATACCACCTATTCCTAAAGCTACGTCTAAACTTAAAGCTCCTGTAGGAATTGCTTCCACATTCATTGTTTTATATTCTCCAAGTTTCATAACAGAACCTTTTCCAAATTGTTTCTCTATTTGACCTAATGCAGCTTCTAGTGCTTTTTGTTTTTCGTTGTTATCTTTACTCATAAAACCCTCCTAATTAATAAACATTTGTTTGTACTATGTACATTATATACTATTTTATTTTTTTGTCAAGCATTTTTATTCTATTTTCTGTACCAATTAGAGATATTATAAAAAGTGCTATAATTATTAACTATAATTTCTCCTATTAATTTTTGACTAGTTATAGTTATATTTTTGCTTCTATACAATCCTATAAATGGAACTTCCGCCTTGTAGGTGTTATATATTTCTGAATATTTTTCTTTCAAAACCTTACTGCTTTTGGTAGATATACCACTACTTAAAATTGATAATATATTTTCGTTTCTATAGTTTGATATATTATTTCCTCCAAAAAAATAAGTTAAATCTGGGCTATATGAGTTGTATACTCCTGTAATTAGCATTTGATAATCTTTCTGTTCCAATGCACTCTGGTATTGAGAATTGCTTAAATTTACTATTGTTACAGGAATTCCAATGTTTTCCAATTGTTTTTTTATTATTTCCGCTACTTGTACTCTCTGGCTATTTTCCTTATTTACCGAAAGTCTTATTCTTAATGTTGTATTTACTCCATCTATCCTTTTGCTCCATCTATTGTTTGTATACTCCCAGCCATCGTCCTCTAATGTTTTTTTGGCTTGCTCTGCATTATATCCCGAGCTATTATTATTGTTTTCATAAACATAGTTTCCATAGTCTAATGGATATGCAGACATTATTTTTTGGTTTGCATATACGGAACTTATTATATTATCTTTATCTATCGCAAAGCCAATAGCTTGTCTTACTCCTTGACTTTGAAAAATTTTATCTTCACAGTTTAAGCTTATGAAATCGAATTCTCTGCCAGGCGATTCAATTACATTGAAGCCTATTGTTCCTATATAGTCTTGATAATTTTGTATAGTAGTATTTATTAAATCAACATTTCCTAATTTAAAACTATTAAATACTTCGCCCATCGTTGAATATATATTTACTTTTATTGATTCTATTTTACTATCATACTTACTAATATTTTTCCAATCTTTATTTTTTTCCAATGTGATGCTTGTAGAACTTACATCTGTTATCTTAAATCTTCCTGTTCCTATAAGCATTTTGCTTGGATTATAAAAATCTTCTGTGCTGTAAAAAGAATTACTTAGTATTGGAAATGTTAAATTATATTCAAAAAATGGAACTTCTTCATCCAATATGATTTTTGCTGTTTCATCATCAATAACTTCCACACTTATTACATGTGAAACGTTTGATTTATACACAGAATTACCTTCTTTTAGCCTATCTATTGTAAATTGTACATCTTTAGCACTTATATGTGTTCCATCTTGCCATTTTATGCCTGTATCTAATTTTATTACATATGTTTTATCTCCTGTTCTTGACCATTCTATAGCTAAACATGGCTCTAATTGATAATCACTGCTTATAGAAAATAATGGTTCAAAAATTAATGTATCTATATTTAATATTTCTTTATTATTTGTTATAAGTGGATTTATCGTATCATAATTACATATAGCTAGTCGTATGTCTTTTATTATATCTTCTTTCGATTCAACCACTTCAACTTTGTTTTTTTCAGTATTATTATTTTTGTATATTCTATATCCCGCATAGATTATTATTCCTATTGCAAAGGCTATAAATATGTATTTAACTAAATTATTTATTCTCATATTAATCCCTACTTTATTTTTATATGCCTTATCATACATTAAAACATGATTTTTTTCAATAGCTTACAAAAAAGACATGTTGTTTTAACATGCCCCTATTTTTATATTAATTTGCCAACTTATTTTCGAGATTCCACTATAAGCTTTATACCTGTTCTCTCTTCTCCTTCTACCTCTACTTCTGCAAATGCTGGTATGCAAATCAAATCTACACCTGCTGGTGCCACGAACCCTCTTGCTATTGCTACAGCTTTCACTGCTTGATTTAATGCTCCTGCACCTATTGCTTGCATTTCTGCCTTGTTTGATTCTTTTACCAATCCAGCTATTGCTCCCGCTACTGAATTTGGATTTGATTTAGATGAAATTTTTAAAGTTTCCATTTTTTCCTCCTAATATTTTATTTATTTTAGCTACAATATATTTATATAATATCAGGATTTATTTGTCTATGGATTTTGGTAATTTTTTCCATGTTTTCATCGCGTCAATTCCTTATTTTTCGGCATTTATCTTCTACTTATCCTATATATTTTTTCTGCTCGACAAGTTTCTTCATTTATTTCTATAATACACCCATTTAATGAGCAATTACTCTCAGCTAATTTGTATTTTTCTGGTAATGTTGTTGTAAATCTTTTTAATGATGCTGCTATATCCATTCCTATTACTGATTTTTTTGGTCCCGTCATTCCTATATCTGTTATATATGCTGTGCCACCTTCTAGTATTTTTTCATCCGCTGTTTGTACATGTGTATGCGTTCCAAACATTGCTGTTATTTTTCCATCTAAAAAGTATCCCATAGCGATTTTTTCAGCTGTTGCTTCTGCATGAAAATCAAGAATTATTATATCTGCTTTTCCTTTTACCTCTTCTAGTATACCTTGCATTTTTAAAAACGGATTCTCTGATAACACATTCATATCTGTTCTTCCAATTAGGTTTACTACACATATTTTTTTATTTTTACATGTGTATATGTTATATCCCTTTCCCGGAACATTTTCTGGGTAATTTGATGGTCTTAAAAGCTTTGGATCATCTATAAACGTAAATATGTCTTTCTTGCCCCAAGTATGATTTCCCATTGTCATTGCATCAATGTTTAACGCTTTTAATTCATTAAATATTTTCGTCGTTATTCCCATTCCTCCAGCTGAGTTTTCAGCATTTACTATTACAAAATCTATTTTTTCTTCTTCTCTTATTTTTGGCAAAAGCTCTTTTAATTTTTTTACTCCACCTTCACCTACTAGGTCTCCTACTGCTAAAATTTTCAAAATTTCTTCTTCCTTTCTTTTAACGATAAAATCTTATATAAATTTTTCCACATATTCTATTAAGAATAATGGTATGTTAAGAATTTTTCCATCTTTTGATAGATTATTCATTGAAAATCTAACTGATAATTCATTATTAAATTTTTCATTATATTTTGTTAAACTTGTATTGTTAGTTGATTTATTTGCCTTCACTTCTATTGGAACTATATTATTCTTATATTGAATAATAAAATCTATTTCGTTTCTATCAAATGTATAATAATTTGGTACCGAATTTAATGTAGATATCAACATATTTAATACATAATTTTCTGTAAAAGCTCCTTTAAATTCTTCAAATAATTTATCTCCTTCTACAACAATTTTGCTATCTAAATTTGACATTTTTCTTAAAAGCCCTACATCATTCATATATATTTTAAATGCTGATAAATCATTGTATGCTTTTAAAGGAAAGTCTGTTTTTGTTACATTATAAATTTTATAAATAAGGCTTGCATCATTTAACCAATTTAAAGCATTTTCATATTCTCTTGCTCTAGCACCTTCTTTTACTACCTGATATAAGAATTTTTTATTTTCTTTTGCAAGTTGGGATGGAATGCTATTCCAAATTAATGATATTTTATTTGCTTCGCTATCCTGTGTATGTTTTGAAAAATCACTTTCGTATGCACTTAATATATTATTTTGAATTTTGTTAACAAGTTCCATATCTTTTTCATTTACCCAAGCAGAAACTGCTTCTGGCATACCGCCAATTATAAAGTAAGCTTTTAATTTTTCTTCTAGTTGATTAAAGAATATGTCTGGAATTTTTTCTATTTTTTCTAGTGAATTCATGTAGTCTACTAAATTCTGTGCATTATCTGCTATTAAAAACTCGCTAAATGTCATTGGATACATATTTAAAAAATCAACTTTTCCGACTGGAAATGAAGTATGTGATAATCTAATACCTAATAAGCTTCCAGCACATGCAATATGATATTCGTTCGCTTCTTCATAAAAATATTTTAAAGAATTTAATGCATTTGGGCATTCTTGTATTTCATCAAAAATTATTAATGTTTTACCTGGAATAATTGCTTTTCCATATATAAATGCTAATTGCTCCAATATTCTTTCTGGATTTTTAGTGTTTTCAAATAGATTATATAAATCTTTATCATGGTCAAAATTGAAATATGCAACCCCTTCATAATTTTCTTTTCCAAATTGCTTTAAAATATAAGTTTTTCCAACTTGCCTAGCCCCCTTTAATATAAGAGGTTTTCTATATTTACTTTCTTTCCATTCTATTAACTTTTTCAGTATAAATCTTTGCAAAATATTCATCTCCTTATACTAGAATATTCAATCCTATATTAATTATACTATAAATTCACATTTTTGCAAGCATTTTTATAGTTTTAATCACATTTTTGCAAATATTTTCGGCATTTTAATCACATTATGTGTAATAACTTGTAGCAGTTAAGAAAAATAGACACAAAATCAAATGAAATTTATCACATACAATTTATTAGATGCTTAGTTATTTTTATTGACTTTTTCCTATTTTTGTCATATTATATAGCCTATGTAGGGGGATTTTTTTATGTCTAAAGGAAAACACGATGGCTCATCAACAAAAATTTTTAGTAATAATAAAGTAACTAATAAAAACTCTAAAAAAATTATTAAGTATTTAATAATTTTTATATTTATCTGTTTGGTAGTAGGATTTTTAATTTATTTTTTTATGCATCGTAGAAATGAAACTACTGCTCAGGCACAAGACTATATCAGTTCCAAAGTTGATGTTTCTAAACAGATAATAGGTTTAGACGAGATTGAAATTGCAAATGTAAATATTCAAAGCTCAGATAATATTTCAATTATTGAAATACAACTTAATAATGTATCCAATAAAGTTATTAGTGCTCGCACAGCTCATTTTTATTTACTAGATGCTAATGGTAATATGATTTTTGGTACTTCGCTAAAATTGCCAAAGATGGAGCCTAATTTAAAAACTAGTCTTAGCGTGGTTTGTAGTGATAATATTGAAAATGTGATTGATTATGAAATAGCTTTAGATTAGCTAACTTATAAAATAAAATTAGATATTAAGCAATTTGCTTAATATCTAATTTTTTGTATATTATTTTACATAGTACGTAATTAATATATTCTCTTTGTCTAATAAAGCAGCTGTCAAGTTAAATGTCAATGTATATGTTCCTTCTTCCACTGCATATGTTAATACTCCATCTTTTGATGTTCCAGAAGCTGTAAATGTATATGTTAATGGCGTTTCTAGTCCATCATAAGTTATTGTTATTTCTTTGTCACTTGCTATTTCTTTATTTCCTGTGTAAATAACTTGTGATGCTTTTGTAAATGTTACTGGAGTTGCATCTCCTGCTTCATAGACAATGTTTTTAAATGTTGCAAATAAATCTTCCTTGTTTGAAGATAGGTATACTTTATTTGGAGATATTGCTTGTAATGTAGCTTTACTTTCGCTACTTCCAAATGCAATACTATATATATCGTTTGTAATTCCCTCACCTTTTCTATTTAGTTGTTTTATAGCTATTTTTCCTAACTTATTTGGCTTTACTTCTCCTTGATAAGGTTCACCATCTGATAATAGTATTAATACATCTTTGTTATTTGTAGTTAAACCTTGTTTGTGTATTCCTGTTGTATCATCATATAATAAATCTCCAGCTTTTTTTAGTCCTGCTTCTATATTTGTTCCACTATTTGTTGCTATATTATTTATTAACTCTGTAATATAACCATTCTTATAATCTTCTACTCCAAATACAATTTGATCTCTTACACTAACAATTTTTGTATCTTCTTTACGGTTAAATTGTACTATTGATATTTTTGATGTTGTCTCTGAATCTTCTGCAAATAAGAATGTTGCTAAATTACTTATTGCTTTTTTTGCAGCTTCAAATCTTGTTATTTTATTCTCTTTATCTACATAGTTACTTGTCATACTGCTTGAAGTATCTATTATTAATACATAGTTTGCTCCAGAAATTTTTCCTGTATTTGATTTTGCTTTTATAGTTTTAACTACTGGTGTTACTACTCGAGTAGTTCCGCCTTCAACACTGTTTCTAATTGGATTATCACTATCTGGACATGCTGTAACTGTTACAGTAAATGTAACTGAAGCTGTTTTTCCTGCTGGAACATTTACTGTGATTCCAGAGATTATATCGCTAACTGTTTTGTTTTCATCTTTTATTGGATTTCCAGCATTATCAAAGTTATTTACAACAATATTTTCCACATTAGATACCTTTTTACTATTTAATAGATTTTCTAAGTCTGAATCCTTTAGTATCTGTGTTCCTGGTGCATTTCCGCTATTTATTGCTGTTAATGTATATGTTATTGTGCTTCCATATTCAGCAGCATTTCCATTAGCATCTTTTCCATTTGCTAGTTTGCCAGATTTTGAAACTGTTATGATAGGTGCCCATGCTTCTGTTGGAACTTCAACTACATCCTCAATTGGGTTAGTTGGATCTTTTGGATTTGTTTCTGTTGTTACAGATACTTTGTTTTGAATTTTTCCAACTGATGCTGTCATATCAGCTGTTCCAACAGTATACTCTGCTGTAATTATTGCTGTTTCGTCTACATCTAGATTTCCGTCAAGTGTTAAAACTCCATTTGCAAAAGTATAGTCTCTATTTACACCATTTAGTTTTACAGATTTAATTGTAACATTACGTGAGCTTCCATTTGGAGTATTGTTCATTATATCTGTTACTACTACATTTTCTTGTACTGTATTTCCTGTATTTGCAACAGTTATTGTGTATTCAATTTTTGTATTTGGTGTAACGCTTACTTGTTCACCATTTAATTTTTTACCTGTGCTGTCTAATTCTACTCCGTTTATTTTTTGCTCTTTTTTGATTGTAATTGATTCAGAATATGCTATTCCTACTGATGCTTCGTCAATGCTTTCTATAACTCTGTCATTACCTTTTCCATCTTTATAGCTTTCTGTTGCGGTTGCTGTGTTGTCTATAGTAATGTCTTTGCCGTCAGCATCTTTAACATATTTAACATCTGCATCGTCTACTTTGTAGTATACGATAAATTCTTTAGAGCTGTTAACTGCTATTTGTTCTCCACTTGCAACTATATTATTGCTTATAGGAGCAGAAAGTTTTCCTGTCTCTTTATTATACTCTTTGTATACTGTTTTTCCATTTTTCATTACATCTGTTACAGTTACATTGTTTAATGCAATATTTCCTGTATTTGTTACTGTAATTTTGTATCCTATAACATCTCCTGATTTTACAGATGCTGTTGCTTCTTTGCCTGTTTCTGGAGTAATTGGTGTTCCATTTAAGCTATATACTTCTTTAGTAACGTTTAATCTTGGTATTGAGTTTGTTATTGTATTTGTTGTAGTGTCTACTGAAGATTTTACATACCAATCTGGTACTACATTTTCATCTACAGTATATGTGATTTCTCCTTTTTCGCCATATTTAGGTAAATCATTAAAGCTTGTAGTCCAAGTATTATTTGTAACATTAGATGGTTTAGTAAATGTTTTCTCTATAGTTGTTGCTGTAGTACCATCTGCATATTTACCATTGAATACTATAGTAATTTCTTGTGGACGTGAACCTTTTTCATCAGTACTATTTATAGGTTCATTACCATTGTCGTCCCATACTTTGTTAACTGTTATATTTGCATATTCAATAGCTGTTGTTTCTTCAACTGGATCAGGTGTTACTGGGTTGTTTATTGTTTCGCTTGAAACTCCTGTTACACCATTTGATATTTTGTTTTCTGTATCACTCATATCTGCTGTTGTAACAATGTATGTTGCTGTTATTGTAATTTCTTTATTGCTTAGTGGAAGTTCTGCAATGGTTAATGTTGTTGCTGTTCCATTATTACTTATTGTAACTCCCTCTGTTTCATTAAATGTAGGAATTCTTGTTGCAGTTTTACCATTTTTTGTAATTATCATTGTGTCTGTTACAACTACATTTGTTAAATCAGTGTTTCCTGTATTTGTTACTGTAATTGTGTAAGTAATTTTGTCTCCTGGTAGTAATTTATCGTTTGCACCTAAGTTTATTGTATACTCGCCATTTGCATCTTTTCTTTCTGCTTTTTCTGTTTTTGTTACATTCATTTCTGAATTTGCTACTATCTCAGTTGTTGCATTTTCAATGTTTTCACTGCTATAATCTTCTACTGTTTTTTTGTTGCCATTGCTATCTTCATAGTTTCCAGTTGCTTTTGCTACATTAGTTAGTTTTAATGTTGCATCTGCTACATCTGCTGCTTCAACTTTATAGTATACAGTTTTTGTTATTGTACTATTTTGTGTTCCTGCTGCAGTTAATGTTATAGCACTTATTACTGTAGATGTTGGATTTGTTCCAGCTTGTGCATTATCCTTTGTTAAATATATGTTCTTTTGAGTTCCTGTTGAATTTTCGCTTACATTTACTCTCATATCGTCTGTTACAGTTACATCTGTAAGGTCAATTTTTCCTGTATTTGTTACTGTAATTGTATATTCGATTATGTCTCCTGCTTGAACTTTAGTTCTTTGTGTTTCAACACCATCTTTATCATATATTTTTGTAACATTTTTTGTAACTTCTATGCTTGGCATAGTGTTTGTAAAGTTATAATCAGTTCTTGTTGATGTTATTTGTGAGTATCCATTTGCTGGTGATGTCACATAAGAATCTACTGGTACTTCTGTTACTTTATATTCATTTAGTATAACTTTTCCGTTTGCATCTACTTCGTAATTTCCATTTGCATCAACTTTGTATTTAGCTAGACTTTGGAATATATAATTCCCATCTACATCTGTTGGTGTTGTAGTAGTAGGTGTAGTTTCAGCATTTTTAAATAACTGAATCGTTACAGGGTCATGTGCTTCCTTAGCATCTTCCCATGTTTTTGTTCCAGAAATTAATATATATTCTTGTTCTATAACATTTTGTATTGTTATTGAATTTCCTGTTACTTCTTGTTTTGCAACTTCTTTATATCCTTCTACTTTATCTTCTTTTACATAGTATTTATATAAGTTTCCAGTGTTATCATATATAGGTAAGTCTGTGAATACATAAGATGTTTTTCCATTACTTATAGTACCTGTTCTAAAAGCTTCTGTTCCATCATTTTGATATAAACTTAATTTTACATCGCTATGAGTTGTAACTTCTGCTGGTTCTAACCATGTTTTATTTACAGTTATGCTTGTTTTAAATGTTGAGTAATCAATTGTGTTTGTTACTTTTAGTCCATCTGCACTATATGAAGCTTTATAATGTGCATCATACATAGCATTATTTTCTACAACATTTCCATTTTGGTTTAATTCTTTTATTGTATATTTTATTGGAGTTCCATCTGTTTTGTATTTTTGTAAGTTTTTAAATTCTACTTTCCAATCTGGATTAGATGCTACTCCTGTTACTGCAGATCCATCTGCATTTTTACAAGCTACACCATCTGCATATAATTTTAATGTAACTGTGTCAGAGTCTTCTCTTGATTTTGCTGTACCATCATTCCATATCTTTTCTGCTGTTACTGATGTTTTTACATTTTCATATTTCAATGTATTTGTAATTATTGTATCTCCATTTGTTGATTTGCTATATGATGCTTGATAATATTGATCAAACATTTCTCCTTCATTTACTGGATTGCCTTCGCTGTTTAGCTCTTTTACTGAATAAGTAATTAGTTGATTACTTGAGTTGTATTTATCTAATTTAGTAAATGAAGCTTCCCAATTTGCATCTAGTGATTTTGTATCAATTTTGTTTCCTCCAACAAATAGACCAACATTGATACTTGAAGGTTTTGTTTTGTCTGCATTATTTGTTATATCAACGAAATTCTTTTCAACATTTACACTTACATATTCTTTTTCTACTTTGTCACTTGTACCAGGTGTTATTGTTGCACCATCTTGTGTAGCAACTAGGTTATCTATTGTTCTTATTGTTTTGCCATTTTCTTCAGTTACATTTTTGTCACCTAGTTTAAAAACATTTATTCTTACTGTGAATGTTACTGTTTTTGCTTCTGATTGTTTTACTTCTACTGCAATTCCATTTTTTAATTGTGTTTCATCATATTTTGTAGTATCACCTGTTACTGTAACGTCTCCTACTAATGTTGTTCCTTCTGGAATTTTGTCAGATATAGTTACTGTTCCTGTTCCGTTTCCATAATTTGTAGCTATTAATCTATATGTTATTGTATCTAATTCGTGTAATAGATTTTCATCAGTTACTGGTGTTCCATCTGCATGTGTGCCAACGCTTTCTTTTTCTGTTGTAATGTTTGCAACTTTTGTTTCAACTTCTTCTGTTGGTGTGTTTCCAACTGTTGCAGTATTGCTTACTGATTTTACAACTTCTCCTGCTGTTGTTTTTTCGTTTACAATAACGTCAAAGCTTACAGAAGCCTCTCCTTTTGCAGGTACAACTACGTTATTCCATGTAATTGTTCCATTCTCTTTATCAAAGTTTCCGTTTTCTGTTATACTTCCATCTACAAAAGTTGTTCCTTCTGGAATGCTATCTTTTATTACTGTTGTTCCAGCAACTTCTGATGTATTTTTTGCAGTAATTGTGTATCTGATTGTTTCTCCAACTTTTGCGTCTCTGTTTTCTAGAACCTCTTCTTTGTCAACTATTGTAACAATTTGTGCTGTTTTGTTTGCTGTTATTACTGGAGTTTTTGTTTCTGGTGTTTCTTCTCCATTTACTTTTGCTATGTTGTTAATTAAGTCTATAGAGTCTGCTGTAACTATTACTTTGAATGATACTATTACAGTTTCTCCTGCTTTTATATCGCTTTTCCATATGATTTTTCCGTCACTGTTTAATTCTCCACCTTCTGAAATAGAAGCAAGTTCTGTTCCTTCTGGTATTGAATCTATTGTACGGATTCCGTTTGCATCTTCGTTTCCTTTATTTGTTATTTTTATAACATAAGTGATTGTTTCACCTTTTTGTACTGCTGTATTTATTGGAAGTTTTTCTAAAGAATCTCCATCTAGGTATGCATATTTTTGTAATTCCAAGTTTGGTTTATGTATATTTAAATTTGCTGTTGCTATATATGCTGCAACACTTATTGGGCTCCATCCTATTTTTGTATTTTGCTCAACTAATACATTATCTCTTCCTGGTATTACTGTTGTTTGTGTGTAATCTTGGTTTGGAACATTTGCTCCATTATTCCCTGTTGTTGTAGTTCCAGTTGTTGTTCCTGCTGTAGTTGTTCCATTATTTGTATTTTGATTTGTTGTATTTGAATTGTTAGCACCATTATTTGTTGTACCATTGTTTTGGTCACCATTCAAATTTGGCTCTACATTTTCACCATTATTTTGGTTATCATTTTCTTGTGGTGTATCGCCATTGTTACTATTTCCATTATTTAAATTTACTTGTTCGTTATCCTCTGGCATAGCAGCTGCCGCATTATTATTACCTTTTATAAAAGCAACTGTACCAGTAACTGCAGCAATTAGTAGTACTGCTATTACGCACGTAATTATAATGGTTTTTCTACTCTTATAATTAATTCTCGCTTTCAATTTTTTTACCCCCATATTTTAAATTATAAAACTTGTCTTGCTTTAGTTACCAATCTATTCTTATGACCGTTTGTACATGTTATTAAAGTAATCTCTCTGGTTCCTGATTGTACACTTTCTACACATTCCACACCATCTGGTTCAATTGAATATATTTTAAATATTTCATATTCGATAGTTTCATTTCTTAGATTTGTTAGTCTAATTTTATCTCCTATTTGTAAATATTTTGTTTTCCCAAACATTGTTCCATCTTTGTTATTATGTCCTGCTACTGTGTAGTTTCCAATCTCATTTGCTTGCGGGCCCCAAAATTTTGTTATAGATACTTTCATTGTTTCTTCGTTTGTGTGGTCAATTATAGGATACTTAATATTTATTTTAGGAATTTCTATTATTCCTTCTACTTTATATCCTTTAAATTCCAGCTCTGGTAAGCTTTCTAATTGTTCTGTTTCTTTGCTATTTAGTATCTCTTCTATTGTTGTAAGCGAGGCGGAAACCTCTTTTTCGTTTAAATAATTGCCACCATATCTTATAACAATCATTGCTATTACCACGATTAATGCTACAATTAATACGGCAATTATAAGATTATAGACCTTTTTCATAACTATTTATTCTCAGCTTTTTTATTAGATTTTACTCTTATAAATATTAATATTGCTAATGCAATTATTATAATTCCTAATACTGTAAATAAAATTGCTCCACTATCAAATGTCACTGGTAATTTAACAGTTTCTGTAATTACTTTGTCTTCTTCTTTTACACGTTTTTCTTCATAATCATATTTGCTTACTAATAATTTTGCATCTACAGTTGTTGTTTGTCCGTTTGCTTCTTTGATATATACGATATATTTGTCTCCAGTTCTTGCTGTTTCTGGTTGAAGTATTTCTGAATTTTCAACTTCTGTCCAGTCGCTTTCTGCAGGAGTTAATTTTTCGTATAATTCATAGAATCTTTTCTCTGCTGATAGCTTTTCGTAAGTATCTGCATTTTTATTCGTTGCCATTGTTTCAGCTAATTTGTACATTTCTGTTGCATCACTGTTTTCATCAGATACTTTGATTAAACTATAGTAATATTTTGAACCTTCGTTTTCTTTTACTACTATCTTTCCAGTTCTTACTGTAGTTGTTATTCCTTCTACTTCTGGATGAATTTCATAGATTTGTGTAGTATCTATTTGTATTCTGTTTGTTGCTTCATTTGCCTTTGTTGTATTTTCAACTAATTCTACTTTTTCATCATCTAGTGCCTCATTTAAATTAATTTTGCTTTTTGCTAATATTGTTTGGTCATTTAAATCTTTAATCCAAACATATGCAATTGAAGTGTTTTTTCCTCCAAAAATACTTGTAAATGAAGTTGCATCTATGTATGCTACATTTAATGCCTCTTCTGTAAGTTGATCTTTTACAGAATTTCTAAAATTCAACTCTGCTTCTTTAACATTTTCATCTATGCTAATTGCAAATTGGAATTCTTGCTTACAAATATCTTTGTAGTAAATTAAAAATTCCTGTTCACCTTTTTTCAAAATTATATTTTCTTCATTTGTATTTGCCTTTACTGGCATTCCCGTAACTAATAACAGCATTACAATAACCATTATGCATGCTATTAACTTAATTGTTGCACTTCTCATGTTTACCCCCCTTTAAAAATAAACTTTATTATTTAATGTGCTCTTATTAACATGATATTCCAGATAATCCAGAATACTCCTTATTTGGAAAAATATGTTAATAATTGTAAAACAAAATACACTATTCTTATATCATATTTTTTCCCAATTTTCAATATATTTTTACATTATTGTAAATTTTTCATATGATTTTTTTCGACTTTTCTGTTATTTTTGTTGACTTTTAATCGCACTATGTTATAATTTACGTAAATTAAGTATTTTAACTAAGGAAGGATTCCAATTTATGGTAGATTTAAGAGAGAAAAACACGAATAATTTAGAATCTGGGCAACAAATAGAATTAAACGAAACAAATATAAATTTAGAAGAAACAAATGTAAACACCGATTCAACAAATATAGAAGTTTCTACTGAATCAGATATTAATGTAGAAAATAACATAGAAGATTCAAATAATGATATATCAAATTGTTTGGCTTTAACAGTAAAAAAAGATTACAATCTAGTAATCGCAAAGAATGTAGTTTTAAAGACTTTAAAAAGTACTTGGAAAATTGTTCTTTCAATTTTTACTCTTAACTTTTTAAAATTCTTTTTATAAAATATTAAAAGGTACAGCATGTTGCTGTACCTCACTTTATTTTGTTCTTATTATTTTAGTTTGTATGAAATTTTGGATTTTTCTCCATATATTATATATTGCATTTCTATATATTACTGCAAGACTATTACCTGTTCTTTCCCTGTTTATCTTAATATATTTGTTCAAGAATTTACTACTCATTTCTTTTTTGAATGCTAAAAAATTATCCTCTTCAATTGAAGTGTTAAGCTCTTTTCCGATTATCGTTTCATAGTCTTCTAACTTTTGAACTTGCTCATCAAGTTCTTTTATTGTTTCTACTCTTTTATACATTTTTTCAAAATATGTTTTGTAAATAAGCTCTTGAGTTTCCATATATATATCAGTTATTCTGTCTTCATTTTTATCAACGGTTTTATTGTTTTCATCTAAAATCAAGTCGAAGTTTTTTAATATCTTCTCTGTATTTTCTTCAAACGTATTATATAATTCATTTTCAAAATTATCATTGCTATTTATGCAACTATCTATAGCTTTGCTTTCTCCTATCAAAAACAATATTTGTATTGCCAAGCTAGTAATGTATTTGTAGTACTCTTCACTATTTGTAACTATTGTTACTCTATCATTGCTTACCCTATGTGCCTTCTTAAATTGAGCTTTAGCAGTTAGATACTGCACTATTGCCTCATTTAAACCTAGTCCAAAGATTTTAAATTCTAAAAATTGGCATAGTCCTGCTCTTTTATCTTCTTTACTTGCGTGATTAAAGTTTTGCAAATAATGTATTAATTCATGGATTATATAGTCGTCCATTTCTTTTATATTTTTAGCATAATCCACATATATTGCATTATTTTTATAATAATAAAACACTCCATTAAATTTGCTATCCACCTGAGCTCGATAAATATCACAATTAAATAATCTCATGTATATTTCATTGTAATTATCTCCTAACTCGTGCATACTTTCCGACAATTGATTTGCCGCTGTTTTTGCTATATAGTTTTTTTCTTCTACTGTTATTTTTTCTCCTGGAGTGATACCTATTTTTTCAAGTTCTTTCAATATGTTCATACATTCTTCTCCAATATTGTATATTATAACACAATTTTATTATACAATATTTTTCTTTAATTTTAGTTACATTTTCATTACTTTTTTATTACAATTTAAATACAAAAAATCTTCATCTAGTATTTCTACTAAATGAAGATTTTCTTTATTTTGCGTAATCTACAACACGTGTTTCTCTTATAATATTTACTTTTATTTGACCTGGATATTCCATTTCTTCTTCAACCTTTTTAGAAACCTCTCTTGCTAAAATTGTCATTTGAGCATCAGATATTTTTTCTGGTTTTACGATTATTCTAACTTCACGTCCAGCCTGAATTGCATAAGATTTATCAACACCATCAAATGATGTTGCTATTTCTTCAAGTTTTTCTAAACGCTTAATGTAATTTTCAAGTGTTTCACGTCTTGCTCCTGGTCTTGAAGCTGATATTGCGTCTGCAGCTTGTACTAATACTGCTTCAATGGTTTGTGGCTCTACATCTCCATGATGTGCTTCAACAGCATTAATTACAGTAGGATTTTCTTTGTATTTTCTTAATACTTCTACTCCTATTTGAACATGGGTTCCTTCCATGTCGTGGTCTAATGCTTTTCCTATATCATGTAGTAATCCTGCTCTTCTTGCTATTTTAGGATCTAATCCTAATTCTTCAGCCATTATTCTTGCTAAGTTTGATACTTCTATTGAATGGTTTAATACATTTTGGCCATAGCTTGTTCTGTATTTCAACTTTCCTATTAAGTTTACTAGATCTGGATGTAAACCTATTACTCCTGTTTCTATACAAGCTCTTTCGCCTTCTTCTTTAATGGTTTGAGCTACTTCTTCTTTAGCCTTCTCAACCATTTCTTCGATTTTGGCTGGATGGATTCTTCCATCATCCATTAATTTTTCAAGAGCTATCCTTGCTACTTCTCTTCTTAATGCATCAAATCCAGAAATTACAACCGCTTCAGGTGTATCGTCTATTATCAAATCAACTCCTGTTAATGTTTCTAATGTACGAATGTTCCTTCCTTCTCTGCCTATTATTCTACCTTTCATTTCGTCATTTGGTAGTGTAACAATAGACACTGTTGTTTCTGATGTGTGGTCTGCAGCACATTTTTGAATTGCATATCCTATTATCTCTTTAGCATTTTTAGTAGCCATCTCTTTTGCCTTCTCATCTGCTGATTTTATAAGATTTGCTTTTTCAATTGTTAATTGCTTGTCCATCTCTTTTAACAATTGCTCTTTAGCTGCTTCCTTAGATAATCCTGAAACCCTTTGTAGTTCTTCCATTTGTCTGCTTATTACATTTTCTAGCTCACCTCTTCTATTTTCCAAATCTTTTTCTTTCTTTTCGAATTCTCTTTCTTTGTTATCCATTTGAGCTATTTTGCGTTCTAGGTTTTCCTCTTTCTGAATTAATCTTCTTTCCTGATTTTGAACCTCGCCTCTTCTTTCTCTAACCTCATTATCCAATTCTTTCCTAGCATTTATAATTTCTTCTTTTGCTTTCAAAATTTCTTCTTTTCTTTTACTTTCTGCTTCTTTTTGTGCTAGTTCTATTATCTTTTTAGCTTCGTTTTCTGCGCTGTCTATTTTGGACTCTGCTACTTTCTTTCTTATTGTAATACCAACAAAGGTAAAAATCACTGCTGAGACTAGAAAAATGGCGATACCGATTACATAATCCATAATCTTACACCTCTTTCTATTAAATTTTCAATGTGCGTATAAATATATATCTAATATTTTTAGATTATATTTTGTGCATTTTGTATGCACTTGGTTATTTTTATTTAATCTATTTTTATTAATACATATATTATATCCTATTATATTTTAGCCTTATTCTTACAAACTGTCAAGTACTTTAGAAAGAAACAAGCATAAAACGGTAACGTCATTTGAAGTATTACCATAACCAAACTATATGCATAGCCTCCATTAGTTAATTTGTATATTATCTCTATAGGCGTTCCTGGAAAATTATTTGATATAAACATCAAATTAACGTCAAATATTTTATTTACAATTAATGCTGCTATGCTCATTGCACCTATTACAGCTGCAAAATATTTAACATCACTAATTTTTAAATCTATATAATTTGTTTTGTTTATTAATATTCCTAAATACACCATAGTTCCATGAAATAAAAAGCTATATATACTTAAAATATGAAATGCTGGATACCTTGGTAATGATGTGGATGGATATATTATAAATACAATTCCTCCAATTATAGAGCCCGTTGCTAAGCACACATCTCCAGCTTTTTTTAACTTGCCTTTTCCGAACGAGCTTAGTAATCCTGCATATATTAAAATGCTACAATAATACAGTGGAAGATATGTATCTACCGCCTTCCACGAGTTCTGTTGTATGCTATAGATTATTTTTATAGCCTCTAATATGCATATTACAATTGTTGTATTTCTTATTATTTTATAAACTTCTTCTTTACTCTTCCTTACTGAATACTTTAATGCAATTGCTATGCAAATTACAGTAATTGCGATTAATATAAAATGCCCTGTTGTAAATATTCCGCAAGGCTCATACTGTCCCATTTTTGAAAACATTTTATTACCACATTCTTTGCTAATTAATATTGTAGTGTTTCATATTCGTATTATACCATAAATCTTTTTATTTTCCAGCATTTATTTTCTTTTTATTCAAAAATCAGCTTATTAGGCGAAAAAAAACACAGCCACTACTGAGCTGCGTATTCTTAGTATAAATATTTCTTCTGGTGGCTTGAAGTGGAATCGAACCACTGACACGAGGATTTTCAGTCCTCTGCTCTACCAACTGAGCTATCAAGCCTTTTTATATAAAAAAAATGGCGACCTGGAACGGGCTCGAACCGTCGACCTCTAGCGTGACAGGCTAGCGTTCTAACCAACTGAACTACCAGGCCGTAAAAATGGTGGTCGCTATAGGGCTCGAACCTATGACCCCCTGCTTGTAAGGCAGATGCTCTCCCAGCTGAGCTAAGCGACCGTATCCTTCCGACGAGATTAAGTATACTAGATTTCTTTGTACTTGTCAATACTTATCTTAAATTTTTTTTATTTTTTATTAATATTTTTATACCACAAATTGTAGGAAATGTCCTTAGACTGAAAGGTCAGTTCATATTTATTATATGGACAATTTCTGCAAAAAAAAGACTCTGAACCTGTGTTGCTCCGTTTTATTTGAACAACTTTAAGTTTCAGAATCTTCTCTTTTATTCTTAATTTGCAAGCATTAGATTTAAACTTTTTATTATTTCTTTTCTTTGTACTAATTTTGTATTTTCGTATATATTGTTCTTTATTTCATATCCAAATTTGTCTCTTATGAATTTATCTGTATTCTCGTTAGGAGAAAATAGAATTGAATATCCGCCTATTGTATCGATTATATTTATTATCAAACAGTCATACTTAAATCTATCTATTAAATAGTTGCAAACTTCCATCAATTCTTCCTTATTTTTTTCGATAAATTTTTCTGCATCAACTATTTCTAGTTGACCAACTGTCATTCTAATATCTCCGCATTTTAAAGGAATTTCTGCTTCTACCTCGTCTTTTAACGATGATTTAAATACAGACTTGGCTCTAAATATTTCTTCTATTTTTTCTTTGCTTATTTCCTTGCATTGTTCTTCCAGCCATTTTGCAACTTCTATGTCTCTTTGCGATGTGTTAGAAGATTTTAACGCAAAGGAATTTGACATTATTCCATAATATAAAAGTATTGCGGAATTTCTTGAAATAGGTATGTGGTTTTGTCTAAATCTATCAGCAACTAAAGTAGCTGCAGCACCTATTTCTTCAATTTCATATGTTGTATATTCCGGCAAGCCAAATCTTAATTTATGATGATCTATTATTTCAATAATTTTATTTTCATTGATAAACGGCACCATTTTAGGATTGTTTGTATCAACCAATACGATATTTGCATCTTCTTCAATTTCGTCTACCGAATCCAGTTCTATCCCAAACATATCACACACAATATGTGGTTCGGTCTTTATATTTTTACAAACATAATATCTACTTGACTTGCCTGTTTTATTAAGATATTCTGAGTACGCATACATTGAAGATATTCCATCTAAATCTGGATGCTCATATGATGTTACTATATATTTTTCCATTTAAATACCCGAACCCCAATATTTAATATTGGGACCTTTCTTTTACATTATAATGTTAAATTTGCTCTAATCTCTTTATTGTGTCTTCTAGCATTTCTTTGTATTTTTGCATTTTTTCTTTTTCTTCTTGAACTTTAGCCTCTGGAGCCTTGTTTACGAATCCAGGATTTGAAAGCATTTTCGTGCTTCTTGCAACTTCTGCTTCAAGTCTTGTCTTTTCAGCCTCTAGTTTTGCCTTTTCCTCAGCTAAATCAACTAGTTCTTCTGATGGAATGAACGCTTTTATTCCGTCTGCAAGCATTGTTACAACATGTTTTGGTATGTTTGTTTCATCTTTTTCTATTTCTATCTTAGAAGCAAATCCAAGTTTTTCAAGCCATGGTTTAGAATTTTCTATTAATGTTTTGTATTCTTCATCATCTATTACAAAAATCAATTCAGATTTCTTAGATGGATGAACGTTCATGTTTGTTCTTGTATTTCTAATTTGGATTATTATTTTTTTGATTTCTTCTAGGTGATATTCTTCTTTCTCGAATTCGTATTCTTTGCATGGTGTTGGCCAAGCTGAAATCATTATGCTCTCGTCATTTGTATATAGCTCATCATATATTTTTTCTGTTATGAATGGCATGATTGGGTGTAATAATTTTAATATATCTCCCAATACCTTGTTTAGAACTCTTTGTGCTGCTATTCTTGATTCTACTGCTTTTTCGTCTGTATTCTCTTTGTTATATAGACGAGGTTTTACAATTTCAATATACCAATCGCAGAACTCATTCCATGTGAAATCATATATCTTTTGAGCATATACTCCCATGTCGAAATTATCTAGATTTGCAGTTGCTTCTTTTATTAAAGTATTTAATTTAGATAAAATCCATTTATCTTCATATTCAAGTTTTGAAACATCTATGCTCATTATTGAATCAATAGCAGTTTGTTCAGACAATGCTTTGCCCGTTCCGTCTTCTACGCAGTTTCCAACTTCCGGTGATTCTGCATTTCGCCCAAAAAGGGGCGTCCCTATTGGGTTTTTTATATTCATTAGAACGAATTTTGATGCGTTCCATAGTTTGTTTGCAAAGTTTGAAGCTGATTCTAGTTTTTCTGGCATATATCTTATGTCATTTCCTGGTGTTATTCCCATTATTAATGATAAACGTAATGCGTCTGTTCCATATTTGTCTATTATTTCTAGTGGATCTATTCCGTTTCCTAGACTCTTAGACATTTTTCTGCCTTGAGCATCTCTTACAATTCCATGTATTAGTATATCTTTAAACGGAACTTCACCTGTGTGTTCTATTCCAGAAAACATCATTCTCATCACCCAAAATGGTATTATGTCATATCCTGTTACTAATGTTGAAGTTGGATAGAAGTATTTGAAGTCCTCTGTTTGTTCTGGCCAACCAAGTGTTGAGAATGGCCATAATGCAGAGCTAAACCATGTATCTAGTGTATCTTCATCTTGATGCAAGTGTGTGCTTCCACATTTATCGCATTTTTCTGGCATTTCTTTTCCAACCATTATTTCACCACAGTCATCACAGTAATATGCAGGTATTCTATGTCCCCACCATAATTGTCTTGATATACACCAATCTTTGATGTTTTCTAGCCAGTTGAAATATGTTTTTTCAAATCTTTCTGGTATGAATCTTGTTTTTCCTGTTTTTACGGCTTCAATTGCTGGTTTTGCAAGTGGCTCCATTTTTACAAACCATTGTTTTGAAATCATTGGCTCTATTGTTTGATGGCATCTATAACATTTTCCTACATCATGTGTGTAGTCTTCTATTTTTATTAATGCACCAATTTCCTTTAATTTCTCTACTATACGTTTTCTTGCTTCATATATATCTAATCCAGCAAATTCAGGAACTATATCATTCATTATTCCATTTTCATCAAATACTTTTATCATCTCTAAATTATTATCTAATCCAGCTTGATAATCGTTTACATCATGTGCAGGAGTAAGCTTTACCGCACCTGTTCCGAACTCTGTTTCAACAAAATCTGCTGCAATTATTGGAATTTCTCTTCCTACTATTGGAAGCACAACTGTCTTTCCAATGTAAGCCTTATATCTTTCATCTTTTGGATTTACTGCAACACCAGTATCTCCAAGCATTGTTTCTGGTCTTGTTGTAGCAACTATTAAATATTTTCCTTCTTCACCCTTTATTGGATATTTAATATGCCACAAATGTGTAGGTTCTTGCTCATATTCAACTTCTGAATCTGAAATTGATGTATGGCAAGTTGGGCACCAGTTTATCATTCTTTCGCCTCTGTATATTAGTCCTTTATTATACAAATTAATAAATACAGTTTGAACAGCATTAGAAAGTCCTTCGTCTAGGGTAAATCTTTCTCTTGACCAATCGCAGGAACTTCCAAGTTTTCTAATTTGCTTTGTAATTATTCCACCGTACTCCTTTTTCCAGTCCCAAGCTCTTTTTAAGAATTCTTCTCTGCCTAAGTCTTCCTTAGTAATTCCTTCTTCTTTTAATTTAGCAACAATCTTAGCCTCTGTTGCAATAGAAGCATGGTCTGTTCCTGGAATCCAAAGAGCATTAAATCCAGCCATTCTCTTATATCTAATTAATATATCTTGCAAAGTTTCATCTAAAGCATGTCCCATGTGTAATCTACCAGTAATGTTTGGTGGCGGAATTACTATTGTGTATGGCTTTTTAGATTTGTCATTGCTAGGTTTAAAATAGCCTTTCTTCTCCCAATTCTCATAAATTTCATCTTCAAAATCTTTTGGATTAAATTTTCCTTCCAACTCATGTTTACTCATTTAGCATCTTCCCTTCTTTATATATTTTAATTTTTAAGTTAAAGTAGCATTTTTCATATAAAACAAAAACTCGCCACTTAACTTAAATTTAGTTAAGGGCGAGAATAATTCTCACGGTACCACCTTATTTGTATATTGTTTATAATTTAAACTTCAATATACATCTCATTTGTTTTGTAACGTAAACTACACGGATATATTTACTATTATTTCAATATATCAGCTCCCAAGCTACATTCAGTTTAACTTTCTATAAGAAGATCTCAGCAGTTTTTCTTCTTTTCTCTGTATAGATGTTCCAAACTTACTCCTCTTGTTCTTCGCTTTTTATTATTATGTTACTATAATAACATATTTTATACAGAAAAATCAATAGAATTAGATAAATTCTGTTTTAATCTATTAATTTTTTTATTGTATTTACTTCACAAAACTTCATTTATTATATAACCATCCTCTTCTCTGGATTTGAAATTTAATCCAGAAAATTATTGTGAATTACTTCATTAGTTACTAGCTAGGTTCGCCAGGTTCACCTACCGTGATTAGAACTTGTATATCAAATTCAACTCCATCTTTTTCTAGTATAAAAGTTTGAGTTGTTCCTATTAAATCTTCTTCCTTCTCTATTTTTCCTTCTTTTACTAACTTATTTGATGTATTAGGAATTGCTGCATTAACTGCCATATAATCATCTATATAACCTATATCAAATTTATCTATTTCAATTTTTTCCCCATTTAATATTATATATGCTTTTTCAAATGTTGTATAATCATTTATACTTGTATCAAACATTAGAATACCAGTCCATCCATTCTTCAGCCTCGTTGTTGGGAAATATGGTATCAAGCTCGTATCCACATTTGTTACTTCTACTTTTTTAGTATATATTTTGCCTGTTACTATGTCTTGTATTTTGAATGTATACGTGTCGTTTGCTTTCGCTATATATGTGTTTGAAGCTTCATTGTCTGGATTGGTTACTGTATAACCTTCTACTTGATTAGTAAATTCATTATAATAGAAATCCTGCAGTATGCGTTCTAATTCATGATCTATATCTTCTGACGTCGCACCATGCCAAAATGCTTCCTCTGTTGCCTCTTCAATCCAGCCCTGATTTTTATAATAGTCTAATACATCTTGAAATGTCGTACAATTTGCAGATGAGTCATGATCATTTACATCCTTTATGAGTCCATTTCTAATTATTTCTTTCTTTCGTGCATCACTTAATGAATTTATAAAATTATAAAACTCTTCATCATTTTTTATTGTTGCTAATCCATCCACTGAGTCTACTTTTACTAAGACTTTCCATGCTTTTTCTGTAGCTGGTGTTTTGCTGATGTTTATTGTTACACTACTATAACTTATTTCTTTTACTACGGTTCCATCATTTTTCTTTATTGTGATTAGCTCTTGATTTCTGTCTATTTCGTCTTCTGTTAATAACTTTCTAGAAATCAAGTCTTCTAACATTTCATCTGCACTTTCTTGTTCCTGGTTTGATTCTTTACTTATGAAGTTATTTAGTTTCCACATTCCTACTTCATCTTCTACTTGTGATGCTCTTGTTTCTATTTTTGCAACTTTTGACTTTTCAATAATTCCATTTTCATCTTGTAGCAGACTTACCGATACTCCTGCAAGTATTAGAAGCACAACTATTGTTACAACCAAAGCAATAAGTGTGATTCCTGTTTCTTGTTTGCTTGTAACTTTAACATTTGTTTTCATTTTAATTTTCCTCCCATTTTTCGTTAATTTTATTCACTTTAAGTATTTTTAAACGCAAAAAAGACAGAAATAGTTTTTCTAAACTACTCCTATCTTCTTATATTTATAATAAACGGTTTGCTGGTTTATTCATTTTACTTTACTCCTTTTCTCTTCTTTTGCGCTTCAAATACCTTTGTTTACAACACTATCTTAGCATACCAATTTTTTATTTTCAACTGTTTTTTATTTATTTTGACTTTTGTTATAACTTTCATTTTCTGCTATTTTATTATCTAAATACTCTGTTATAAATTGTATAGTCATTTTTTTACACTTCTAAATTGTTAATATTTTAAACTTTCCATATCTAATAGAAAATCAAATATGCTCATTGTTATTATGCCTTCTTCGTCTCTCCATCTTTTTATAAAATCCTTAACAATTATGAATTTTTTAAAAGAATCATTTATTTTTAACAATGGTCTTTCTTCTTGTTGTCTTTTTTCTTCATCTGGCATTGCAAATGCAGATTGAATATATATTTTATTACTTCCTTTATTAGCAATAAAGTCTATTTCAAGTTGTTTATATGCTAATTTATCATTTTCTTTTGTCCTTTGCTCTACTACACCTACATCAACTTGGTAACCTCTTCTTTTTAATTCTAAATAAATTGCATTTTCCATTATATGTGTTTCTTCTTGTTGCCTAAAATTTATAAATGAATTACGAAGTCCTAAATCGCTAAAATAATATTTTGATGGTGTACTTATATATTTTCTTCCTTTTATATCATATCTTTCAGCATTTTCAATTAAAAATGCTTCTTCTAAATATTTTAGATATGATGAAATTGTAGCAGGTGCTATATCAATATCTAATTCACTTTTGAATGTATCAGATATTTTTTTAGGATTAGTTAATGATCCAATGCTAGAAGATATTATTTTTACCATTTGAGTTATGATAGAACTCTCATTACTTATATTGTTTCTTTCAATTACATCATTTATATATACATTTTGTTGTTGTTCTTTTAAATAAGCATCTTTTCTTTCATCATCTTTCATTAAAGTAACAAGAGGTAAGCCTCCATAAGTTATATATTCCATCCATTCTTCCATTTTGTCTCCATCATATACAGACATAAATTCAGCAAAACTTAATGGATAAACTCTGATTTCTTCCCCTCTGCCTCTAAATTCTGTTATTATATCTGATGTTTATAAAACAACTCATTTAATAAATATGATTTGCCACATCTACGAATACCAGTTACAACTTTTATTAAGCCATCTTGTTTGGCTTTTATAAGTTTATTCAAATAATAATCTCTTTTTATCTCCATAGACTATCCTCCTATTTCTTATAATATTCTATAGTTTTATCTAAAAAAAATTGTAAAATTACAGTTTTTTTTAGATGAGCATATTTTCAAAAAATTAAATCCAAATTATTATACAATAACTTGAATTTACTTTTTTTAATTCTCTTTAAATTCTTTATATTCCTCATCTGGAATATCATTTCCCATAAGATTAAATACTGGTATTTTTGTGTCTTTTTCTAATATTGATAAGACTTTATTATACGCACTTTATAATTTTCCCAGAAGTCCAAAGGACCTTCTGGGAAGTCTTCATAATCTATTTTG